>MVQW01000161.1 GCA_002067265.1 Methanomethylovorans sp. PtaU1.Bin073
GTGGTAAGGGACGTAGGCATAAAAGCGAAGGATATCAAGACAATAGAAGGCCAAGAGGTTATACTCTTGCGTGGCGAAGTTTTACCGCTTTTAAGGCTTGATTCTCTGCTTGATTGTCATGTTGAGGACAATAACAAAGAAAACCTGATAGTGGTAGTTGTCGAGAAGATGGGGAACCACTTTGGTTTTGTAGTTGATGAACTTCTGGGGCAGCAGGAGGTCATAATAAAATCTCTTGATAGTAAAATGCTGCGCAGTGTGAAGGGTTTTGCAGGTGCAACTATACTTGGAGATGGTACAGTCTGTCTTATACTTGATATAGGAACATTAGTTTGATATTTATGGAGATGTGATCATGGCTGAACTCGATGAAATTACTAAAGGTGCCTTTCAGGAAGCAGGCAACATAGGAATGGGACACCTGGCGACATCACTTTCAAAGATGGTTGATCGTGAGGTAAAGATAGACATCCCAAAAGTGGATATGTATTCGCTTGAAAGAATAATGAATGAAGCCTCTGACATTAAGCAGAAAAGCGTTGTAGCGATTCACTTAAAAATCACAGGTGACGTTAACGGCGGAACGCTAATATTACTTCCCAAATACTCAGCGCTCTCTTTTGTCGATCTGCTTCGGAAAAAACCAATCGGTACTACCAATGCTATTCAAGAGGATGAAATTAGGAAGCTCAGGGAAATGGGACTTCGCCTGTGTGCTGCATACATGAAAGTGGTCAACGAGTTTCTGGGTGTGAACCTGCAAATTGGTGAACCAGAGGTCTATGTAGACATGGAAGGTGTTGCAAAATATATCAAACAAACCATAGGCTCCCTTGCAGATCAGTTCATTGTTGTCAAAGGAGTAGGTTATGTGCCTTCAACTAATTCCAAAAATGAATTCAATATGCTCTTTGAGCCCGGATCATCAGACATAATTCTTGCCGCAGTGATGAAAAAGATGATGGGATGATTGTTTCAGATACAGTACTGTTTGAAAAAAGTCACATTATCAAATCAGTGAAATCGAATCCAAATTGAAGGAGTTGGTTAGATGTTAAAACTTGAGTCATCTGATGATCAGGAGTATTTGAGGTTAAAAGGCCTCATTAAAAAGAATTTAGGCTTCAATTGTGAGCAATATAAGGATGCACATTTCAGAAGAAGAATTGATGTAAGAATGAGGTCCACAAATTCCAAAAATTATGGGGAATACGTGCAGCATCTCAACACTCATAAAGAGGAATATCAACATCTTATGGATACACTCACTGTGAATGTGACCAACTTCTTCAGGAACTCGGAAACTTATGAAGTCGTGGAAAAAGAAGTTCTGCCTGCTATCATCAAATCAAAGAGTACGGGGCTTAAGCATATAAGGATATGGAGTGCAGGCTGTTCCATCGGTGTTGAAGCATATTCCATTGCCATATTACTAAAAAAAGTACTGGGCGATAATTTCTCCAAATTTAATATCCAGATTACCGGAACAGATATTGATAAAGATATTATCAAAAGGGCCGAAGAAGCGATATATACAGATGTAGAAATGAAAGAAGTTCCCAATGATATACGTATTAAGTATTTTGAGAAAATCGGTGATAATTACCATTTGAAAGAGGAGATCAAGAAGATTGCTAAGTTCCGCAAGAACGATCTTATATCTGGAGAGAAACTGACGGGTTTTGATGCAATTTTCTGCCGTAATGTCACTATCTATTTTGAAAAGCAGCTTCAAGAGAACCTCTATATGGATTTCTATAATGGTCTCAACAAAGGTGGCTTTTTTGTAATGGGAAAGACTGAAACTTTGATTGGTCCTTCAAAAGATCTGTTCAAAGCATTCAATCCAAGAGAAAGGATATATCAAAAATAAATATTCAGTGGCTCAACGAAAGAGATGGTCTTATGGTTTATGATGTTTCCAAACTTACCGACTTCCACTATAGTGCTTTAAAAGAAATAAGCAATATAGGGATTGGTCATGCAGTCACTTCTCTTGCGACTATGCTTGGCAGTGAAGTAAAAATTATGACTCCAAACCTGAGAGTTGCCAAGATCGAGGAAGTGGCAGAATATTCCGGGGGTGCTGATAAGCTGGTTTCGGGAGTTCTTATGAAATTGTCCGGTGGCATAAATGGGTACATGGTTATGCTTTTGCCACTGGAAAGTGCACAGCTTATTTGTACAACTATAACTCAGGAAGAAAATCCAGATATAACCAATCCGATGAATGAGTCCCTTATATCTGAAGTTGGCCATATTTTGGGCAGCACTTACATGACTGCGTTTTCAGACTTTCTGAAAGTGGATGTTTTTGCGTCTGCACCATATCATACATACGATATGATAGGTGCCATAATGGACAATATACTTATTCAGATGAGCCAGGAAGTTGAACATGCTATCATTCTGGATACTCTGTTCATGCTCAAAGGCAATGGCATGGATGGAAAAATCCTCACATTGTTCGATCCTGTATCTCTTGAATTAATTCTGGGCCATGTAGATGCTATGTTTCATTAATCTTTCATTTATCAACTGATACTATGATAGTAGTAGGAATGGCTGACTATGCTGTGACTCGCAGCCCGGAAAAATTAACAACACTGGGTCTGGGATCTTGTATAGGCATTGCCATTTATGATCCAGTCACCAAAATAGGTGGATTGGTACATATAATGCTCCCTACTATTGAAAATGCACGTTTTACGGATAATCGTGCCAAATTTGCAGATAGTGGTATTCCCTTTCTTATTGAAGAAATGATCCATGCTGGTGCTTCACGCAGAAGAATGGTAGCCAAAATAGCAGGTGGGGCAAAGATGTTCTCTTTTAACAGTGATACAAACCTGAACATTGGTGAAAGGAATATCCACGCCACAAAAATTGTACTGGAAGAAATGAAAGTACCAATAATAGCTGAGGATACTGGAAAGAATTATGGGCGCACCGTAGTGCTGGATACCGGTACAGGAATTTACTATATTAGAAGTGCAACGAAAGGGGAGAGTCAAATTTGATAGTTAAATATTTATATTTACGCAAAGATATATATTGTTCGGGAGGTAAAGATGCTTAGTCCCAATCTCACGATTCTGCATATATTGTTCATATCCATTTCTCTTCTGGGAGGAATGGCTGCTATCTATTTCTGGATAAAGGTATATCAGGACACAAAAAAAGGTTCTATTGCCTGGCTTCTTCTTGTTCTGACAGCAATATTCCTGATAACTACTGCAATCTTTCCTTCATTTGCAGTTGGAGCTGCTGATCAAAGTGTTGTTGATACAATATTATTGTTTCT
>MVQW01000162.1 GCA_002067265.1 Methanomethylovorans sp. PtaU1.Bin073
CATGTGCCTGCTCAGACCACTACAGCTCCCCCTCCCAAGAGAAAACCCTCAAGGGAAGTAAAAACGGAAGAGGGAGGCGGTCTATTCAAAAAAATATTTGGTGCGAGTAAATAAGGAGGAAATAGCTTGCCAGCTGATCTGAATGAAAAGGTTAAAAGATATGAGAACCTACTAAGGCAAGCGCTGGAAAAAGCAGAGTTTGCACCTATCAAGGATTCGCATATGTACGCTGTTGCAAATGACTTCCATACGATGGCAAGATCATATTACGAAGATGGTATCCACTTTGTACAACAGGAAGACCCTGTGAACGCACTGATATGTTTCAGTTATGGACATGCCTGGCTGGATGCTGGGGCGCGTCTTGGAGTGTTCAGAGTGTATGATGATAAATTATTCACGATATGAATTCTAAAAGGTGACATAACTCAATTTCCCGGAGACGAGTAAATGTCAAATTATAATGTTGTACTTGAAGCTGCCTGGTTGGTCAGAGATGTGAACAGTCCGGATGATGCCATAGGTGTGGCAATTTCCGAGGCTGGTAAAAGACTGAACCCTAAACTCGATTTTGTGGAAGTGGATGTTGGCACCACATATTGTCCGGCTTGTGAAGAAGCATTTAGTAGTGTTTTCCTGACTGCTAATACTGCTATTGTAGGCCTGGTACTTGAGATGAAAGTATTTGATGCCGAAAGTGAGGAACATGCATCACGTATAGCTAAATCCGTTATTGGAAGAGCATTACGAGATGTACCCCTGAAAGTCGTTGATGTTGAAGAGTTCCAGTAAAGAGAGGAGGAAAAGTATGGACAGGACAATATCTGTTGTGGGGCATGCAGCCATAGATCTGCTTTTTGACGTGGAGAACATTTCCTGCCATAACGAATCTTATCCTATTATCGACTACCATGAGTATTTCGGAGGCGGAGCTGCTAATATTGCAGTGGGTATTGCCAAGCTTGGTGGTAAGGGTCAGCTGATATCTGCTGTTGGTGAAGATTTTGGAAGTTCTGGATATGAAGAATACCTTACGTCTTTGGGCGTGGATCTTTCCTTGTTATATAGATGCAAAGACCAGAAGGTTACAAAGGCATTCGTTTTTACTGACAGAGATCATAATCAGAGCACATATTTCCACTGGGGGGCATCTGCACTTCTGAAAGAACTGGAACCTCCAGAAGTTGATTTTGTACATCTTGCAACTTCAGAATGCTCTTTTAATGCAAGGATTGCAAAAAAAGCGGGCTTTGTTTCATTTGACCCAGGACAGGATCTTATAACCTATAACCGTAAAGATCTGGAGGCCATATTAGAACACACGGATATACTTTTCACGAACCGTCATGAGATTAAGAGAGTTTGTGAGATGACCGGCCGTTCTTTCGATGAACTCAAATCAATGATCGGAACCATTGTGGTGACCTATGATTCACGAGGAAGCAAGATACATACTGAAGATGCAGAATATTGCATACCTGTGGTGCCTGTGAAAGCTGTTGATCCAACAGGTGCAGGTGACGCATATAGAGCCGGATTCCTGTTGGCCTTTACAAGGGGATATGATATGGAAACCTGTGGCAGGATAGGTTCAACGGTTGCATCCTTTGCAGTTGAGGTCATCGGTTGCCAGGTGAAGTTGCCTACCTGGGAAATGATGCAGGAAAGGTTTGAAACACATTTTGGGACGCTGTAAAAATAATATTTCAATCAGCTGCTGAACCTATCAAGTCCCAGCAGCTTTATTTCTATTCCACAAAGTTATTCAATGTATACTCATCTTTTTTTAACTGCTTAATAAACCAGTAAATTAAACAAGTACCTAAAACTAGACCTAAAATACCCTCCCCATTCAGGTACAATAAATTACCTTCTATGATTCCTTGCTCATTTCTATACAGATCCCCTAGTAAAGTCGTATTCAACAGATTCCATATTGAGTGAAATAGTACAACTGGTAGTATCTTTTCAGATAAATAAAAACAATATGAAAATGGAAAACTAAAAAGGAATATGAAACAGGCTTGGATAAAGCATAATAAAAGTGGATTGCCTGAGCCGGTTGTTTTTGCCAGTAGGTATACTGCTGGAACATGATACAATGCCCAAACCATACCAACTATGATAGTTGATTTTGTTTTCCCTTTTATTTTTGTTAATTCAGGAAGCAAATAGCCTCTCCATCCATATTCTTCCCCTAACACACCAATTAAAGTAGCAATAATTGTAACTATGCTAGTCGTATCTTTTATTGTGAGTATTTTTTGAAAATTCAGCTCTCCCATTCCTGTAATCAGGGCTATAAGAGCACAAACTACCACAAATAGTATAGGATAAAGTATAGGAAATAAAAGTGATCTATCACTTATCCTTTTGGTAAAAACTATCAATTGCGTTTTTGGATTCTTATGCAAAACTTTTATAAAAATGATGGCCAAAAGCCCCGGAATCAACATTATTATCGAAAATAAATTGAGTCCTGTTGTTGGATCAATAAAAAGAGCAATGGTCATCAGCCAAGTAACTGTTAAAACAGAAAGAATGTAAGCCTTGGAATAGTTTTCCTGTGATCCACTTTTTTCATTCATGAAACTTGAACCTGTAATTGTAATTGTAATTGTTTTGCTACTTATTTTCTTATAAGAAATATCTTATGTTATATTAAGAACGATGATACGTTGGATTCTAATTCTGGCGACCCAGATCAACCTTACATCTTTCTATGATAATGAGCATAATAAGGACAATCGCGATCAGCAAAGGGGTTATATAGTCAATTGGAAATCTATAAAGTGCCTAGAGGGGCAAAATGAACCATCAGGCAAGCACAGAAAAAATGCTTCAGCCCGTCAAACCCTGGCGGGCATCTCTCCTCTCTATTTTTACCATATTCAAGCTTTAATGGTACAGAGATTTGCAACTAATTGCAATCTTTTTTTCTTCTTATTTTTCCTTCATTTCAGACCCAATAAAGGATTGTCTTTTTAATATTATATAAATTTGAAATCTAGATCAAACTCCTCTAACAAAACGTTTTTATATTGAAAAGTAGCTTGTTATGATGATGATGATGAGATAGATGGACCTCATGCCTCAGATAAGGATCTACCGGATGAAACAATGATAGCCAAACTCGTCCAGAGAAATAACCCCAACAAATCAAAGGATTCCCTTTATTCGGCTATTACAGGCATAGACCTGCGATTCTGGAAAAAATCCCGCCGCTCGTTTCCGCAATATGATCCATCAATGCATGGCCCACTCATCGAATATTCTGTTCCTGAAGGATATACGGAAATTGAACGCTACTGGGTCGATGAGCCCTACTCATTCATATCCATTCTGAAAAAGAAAGATGTTCGCTATTTTCATGTAGTAGAGCCTGCACTAACAACTTATGAAAAAGAACTTCTTGAGATTCTCTACGATGATCTCAAGGATTTACTTACTCTCGGAAAGATGGTCCAGAGAGAAAAAAAGCTAGAAGTTCTTACAGATAATGTACTAATACTTTTCAAAAGATATCATGCAAATCTTGATATTCCTTCTATGCATCGCATTATGTATTACCTTGAGCGCAACTTTATGGGCGAAGGTAGGATTAATTCACTGCTTATGGACCCATTCATCGAGGACATTTCCTGTGACGGGCCAAAAATACCAGTTTTTCTATATCATGCAAAATATCGTAATATAATGACCAATATTATTTATGAAGAGCAGGAACTTAACTCTATGGTCATTAGGCTTTGTCAGAAAAGTGGCAAGCATATTTCTATCGGAGAACCACTGGTCGATGCAACACTTCCCGATGGTTCTCGCCTCCAGGCAACACTAGGTAAAGAGATCACTACCAGGGGAAGTTCTTTTACCATTAGAAAGTTCCGTGGAGACCCGATCACACCCATAGATCTTATCAATTATAACACGTGCACTGTAGAAATGATGGCATACTTTTGGCTGGCTATGGAAAATGGGAACAGTGCATTATTTGCAGGTGGAACAGCATCAGGCAAGACCTCCATGCTCAATGCTGTTTCGCTTTTTATCCCGCCCATGTCCAAAGTCGTTTCTATTGAAGATACAAGGGAGCTCATGCTGCATCACGATAACTGGATAGCCGGAGTGACCAGGGAAGCTATATCCTTTTCTGATAGAGGCGAGATCTCTATGTATGATCTCCTCAAGTCCGCACTCAGGCAAAGACCTGAATATATACTCGTTGGTGAAGTAAGAGGTGAAGAAGCTCTTACTCTGTTTCAGGCAATATCCACAGG
>MVQW01000163.1 GCA_002067265.1 Methanomethylovorans sp. PtaU1.Bin073
TTGCATAAGCATCTATGATCTGTATAGGTGTATCAATATCAAGTTCATCCACCAGCAATGCATGGTCTGCCCATAGGGCTACTCTAATCCTTCCCGTATCATCGGAAACATATATATTTGAGACCATGTTCACGGTGCCATCATCCCTGTTGAATTCCCTTATTTCCCCTAATCCGGATACAGAGCCCTGTATAGAGTAGGATTCTCCAGGTACGATATCTGCTATGGCAGTAAAGTTTTCCTGGTATTTCACAGAAGTTTCGGTTTTCTTTAGCAGGCTGTGGTTTCCGATCTGTATTTCTACCTGCTGATTGAAATTGTTTTCCCGTGCATAGCCATTTATTACCTCTACAGCATCTCCCAGGCGAAGCTCTGCCATCTTATCGGTCTTCTCGTCCCACAGTGTTATCCTGATCTTACCAGTATCATCACCGATGGTAATATTTCCCACACGGCCCTTTGAGCCGTCTTTCTTGTTGAAAGTACGGATGTCTGAAATATCAAGCAACCTTCCTATGACATTAATGCTACCCATTCCGTTTTTGATATCTGCGATCTTCATTGAAGCATTTTTTACATTAACTTCTTCATCGGTCTGTGACAGCACCCCGTTACTACCAATATTTACTTCCACTCCTGAATATCCTTCTTTTACATAACCTCCTAATTGCAGGTTATGACCAATTTCAATAAACCCTTGGTTGATCAGGTCTGCTTTATCATCCCATAGAGTTATCCTTATACTTCCAGTTTCATCAGCAACCAGAAGATTTCCAACTCTTCCCACAGTACCATCGCTACGTGTGAATTCTCTTATTGGGAAAACAGATACTACCTTTGCAATGAAATTAACATTCCCACTGTCACTTTTTATATCTGCTACCTTTTGTGAAGATTTTCCAGTTTCGTTCAGCCCCAGGTCATGTGCCACAAGCATAGCTGCTGTCTTTTCATCACAAAGGCCGCCCATTTGTTCCACTTTCTCATTTACCTTTTCAGTAAATTCTTCCTTGGTTATGGATTTACTAAGTTTAGAGTAGATCTCGTCTATCCCGGTCATGATAATTCCTTAGACATGTATTATTTGGAGCACTTTCATTAAGTTTAATCGCTCAGATTTGTGTAACTGATAGCATGAGAGTGTATTAAATCTGACGAAACTATAGTCATAGATTCCTTCTTCTCGATAACATATATTAACAATTAATTACATCTCAGGATCGATACATCATGATCCGTAAGTGCAATGAGCATGGATATTTCAGAGGTGAGACATGCCCGGCATGCGGTGTGGAAGGCCGGTACGTCCTTGATGATGACCGCGAGGAACGTTTAGGAAAGTTTGTTTCTGGGGCACTAAGGCATTTCCCTGCAGAAGTCGGTCTAAAAATGGACCACCATGGCTGGGTTAGTCTGGGACATCTTCTGGATGTTCTAAGTGAAAGATATAGATGGGGTACTAAAGAAAGGCTCATTGCTCTTGTTAAGTCTGACAGGAAACACCGGTATGAGATAGATGGCAAACACATAAGGGCAAAGTACGGTCATTCTGTAGACGTAGAACTGGAATCCGATTACCCTGAAAATGAGCTTCCATCACTATATTATGGTGTCAGCCAGGAAGAAGTCGATATGCTGCTTGAGAGTGGTATTATGCCTATCCGGCAAACATATGTACATCTTAGCACATCTTATGAACGAGCTGTAGAAGCTGCTCTTGTGCATACTGATAATCCTGTGATACTTGAGATTGATGCTGATTCTGCGCAAACAGATGGGATAATACTCATAACAGCCAATGAGGATATTGCTCTGGCAAGATCTATCCCGGCTGAGTATCTAAGCATAGTTGAGAACTAAGCTGGTTATCTCACTTTTTCACTTCACCGATATCTCGGTGAGTTTTTCCTTTTCCTTTATCTCGAACTCTACGCCTAGAAGTAACTCTGTTATATAGATATTTGTCAGTGTATGTTTTGAGAGTTCGTACGTTGTGAAAGTCCCACCCCTGGCAAGGCCCATATAGGTTACAAGCTGGTCTGCCAGGTAAGGATCCACTGAAGCACCGGAGCTGATGTTCTTTATCATGCGTTCTGCAGCTATTTCCCCCACTTTTTCTGCAGGAAGCCCCCTCTTTCCAAGATGGCTGGCACCATTATAATTGCTCCATAATGTTATGCCACTTCCAGTTGAAATCTCATCTTTACTGCATACTGCTATCTCGCATTCAATTCCCTTGCTTTCCAGCAGTTTTTTAGCTGCCTGGGATTGGCGTTGTGCCACATGTTCAGGCAGATTCGAAGCATGAGATATTCCTTTAATATTAGGTTCCGATCTTTCAAACTCAAATCCATGTAACTTCGAAGGTTCAAAAGCTGCACGTACTTTCCCACCTCCTTCAGGGTAGTATCCTCTTTTTAGAGTTTCTATGTTACAGCGATATCCCATTTGTTCAAGTGCTTTACAGGTCACGTTATTAAGATAGTCCATTGTCGGAGACCATGCCACATCAGTTCCACCGGTGACCTCAAGTGTGATCTCTCCTCTGGAAAAGGCTGTCATAGGCATGATACATTGAAGCAGGAGGGATATGCTTCCTGCAGTACCTATATCTACAGTATATGTTGCCCCCTTTATTTCCACTGGAGAGAAGATGATTTCCTGGGAACCAATATGCAGCCCTTTAACTTCTGCACCAGTGAGTTTTGCAGCAGTTTCTATTGCTTTCATATGCTGAGCCTTAACCCCGGGCTGTGATCTATTGGATCTTATATTAAAGATCCTTACATCCGTTGATGTAATACTTGCCAAAGCAACGGCAGTTCTCAAGATCTGCCCACCTCCCTCACCGTAAGAGCCGTCGATTTCTATCATCGTGCATCCTTTCTTGGCATTTTTTTATATGCACCTTTCACAGCAAAAAGCAGTGGATCCTGCAGTGTAGATACAACTGGCGAATAACAAGTTTCCATTTCAAGAAGTTCGTCTATGGTTTGTTTTCTTTTTATTGCCAGTGAAAGCCCGTCAATGCGTTCTTTAGTACCAGTTGTTGAAATTATCTGAGCACCGACAAGGCATCTGTTGTGGAACAGAACCTTTATGAATATCTTTCCTGCTCCCGGGAAATAATCGGCATGTGTTGATCCTGTAGATATACCGCTTATCACTCGGATTCCCTGTTTTTCTGCTTCTTTGGTAGTAACACCCACAGATCCGATTTGCAGATCTCCAACCACTGCAACCCAAGGATTGACCACAGGATTGAATTTTATGTCTTTATCAGCCAAGTTGTCAATTATTACGCCTGCCATCCTGCGTGCTGTACTTGCCAGCTGACTGAGCATAGGTTTACCGGTAACAAAATTATTTATCTGTGTGCATTCTCCTCCGGCAAACACATTCTCAATAACATTCCCATCTGCTAAGACTTGGAGTTTATCGTTTGTGAGTATTCCTCCTACAGTTCCTATATCTATTCTGGTTTCTGCTGCAAGGGATGTATTAGGTGTCACACCAACTGAGATCAATACTACATCTGCAGGTATCTCTCTTCCATTGGCTGTAACTGAAGTAATCTTTTCCTCGCCATTAAGCGATTCAGGAGTATGTTCTGTTAGCACCTCTACACCTTCTCTCTCCAGATATGATATTACTGTCTCTGCCATATCTGGGTCAAGGCTGGATGAAAGGATAGTATTGCTACGGCTCAATAATGAGGTTCTTATTCCTCGGCGTGCAGTAGCTATGGCAACCTCACAACCTATAGAACCTGCGCCTATTATAACGGCATTTTTTGCATCTTTCAGAGCTTCAGCAATATGCATGCCGTCAGATAGTGTACGAAGAGTAAATACATTCTTTAGCAATGTTCCTGTTTCTATATTTCTTGGGATAGAGGCTTTGCTTCCGGTAGCGATCACGAGCTTGTCAAAAGCAAGCTTCTCATCTCCAATTCTTATTGTATTGCTAGTAAGGTCTATAGAATCTACCTGTGTTTCCAGTCTCAGTTTTATCCCCATTTCCTGGAAGAACTCAAGGTCTCTTACAATTAATTGTTCAAAATTAGGTATTTCACCTGAAAATACGTAAGGTATACCACATTGACTATATGAGGCATGTTTATCGCTGGATATCACTGTCACTTCATAATTTCCATGCCTTGTGGCTCCTGTAGAGACTGCCATGCCAACTGCACCACCTCCAATGATCAAGAGCTTTTTACCTTGTCTTTTTTCTCTTTTTGCCATATCACAAAACTCGGAACTCTCTGTATTTAGTTCATTCGTTTGTCTGATTTCTTCTTTCAATGGATGCTGAGTGTCTTTGAAAATCCACAAGTTTATTATACTTCATACGGATATTACCTATTGTAATCATTACCTATATGGCTACATTAACTTGAAATTGATCATTGAGGATACTCATGGGACATGAGTATTCTAATCACGCAAAAATAGTTATTCATCATCTAATTTACAATAATCGGGACATTAATCGGAATTCACGTTTGATTATTAGCATCAAACATCCCATTTGATAAAATGCCAAAGGGAATGGCGATAAGGGTATGTAATGTACTTGTGATATTGGGTTTACCAATTGAACGTTAGTTACCCTCGTAGTGCTGTGGACGTGTGTTCAATCTATAATAGGCATATGTAATGCTGGATTACATGTGACACGTCGGAAAAAACGAATCTATTTGAGATAAGGTTCAGCAGAATGCTACTGTTGGAGTGACCTAAAAACGGTATCAGGTCCCTTGCACCTGAGCGTTGTAAGTTACTTGTTAGGCTGTTTTTGCAAGAATATCAAGCTGTGTGGCATAGCTAACAGTAAAAATAATTCGGAGACTTATATATGCAAAATGCAGATACTACTAAATATATCATTCATTCAAAGATCAGCGCAGATGGTATTATCGAACGCCCGGATATCGTGGGTGCGATCTTCGGGCAGACCGAAGGCCTGCTTGGATCAGATCTGGATCTGAGGGATCTGCAAAAGACTGGAAGGATCGGAAGGATCGAGGTTCTTGTCAGTGCAAAGGGTGGTAAATCAAAGGGTACTATTCTTGTGCCTTCCAGTCTGGACAAGGTGGAAACATCTATCCTTGCTGCATCCCTGGAGACAATTGACAGGGTAGGACCATGCAGTGCAAAGATCGAAATAACTAACATTGAAGATGTAAGGGCTACCAAGAGGAAGCAGATCATAGAACGTGCGAAGTTTATCCTTACTGGCATGTTCGATACCAATGTACCGGAGTCTCAGGAAATAGCTGATGAGGTCCGACAGTCTGTACGCGTTGAGGAAATGCAGTATTTCGGGAAGAACAAGATTCCATGCGGTCCAGCTGTATTTGATTCAGATGCAATTGTTGTAGTTGAAGGCCGTGCTGATGTGTTAAATCTTCTCAGGTATGGTATCAAGAATACTATTTGCGTAGGTGGTACCAATGTGCCTCCTGAAGTTGCAGAACTGACAAAGAAAAAGGAAACTGTAACTGCATTTACTGATGGTGATCGTGGAGGAGAACTAATTATCAAGGAACTTCTCCAGGTAGCTAACATTGATTACATTGCCCGCGCCCCGGATGGTAAGAGCGTTGAGGATCTTGTGCAGAAAGAAATAGTTAGGGCTCTAAGGCAGAAGATACCAGTAGAACAGGTAATGGACAAGTATTCTTTAAAGGATTCGGATTCTATGAAGGCTCCAGCTGTCCAGAGACTGCCAAAGCAGAAAGAAAGAAGAACTGTTGAGATCCCAAGGGTTGCCGCTCCGACCAAGTTGAAGAAACGCCCAATTAAGCAGCGCGAGTTCCCTCAGGAATCTGTGGCGGTTCAGGCACTTCCAGAGGAAGAACAAGAAGTGGTGGAAGTAGTAAAACTCTCTCCAGCCGCTAAGAAGTTCAAATCTCATGCAGACGAACTTATGGGAACCTTTGGTGCACGCTTCCTGGATGCAGGTAACAATGTGATAGGTGAGACTGCTGTGCGAGACCTCGTCAATAACCTGAAGAACTATAATGGTGACATCAAAAGCGTTATCTTTGACGGTGTCATCACTCAAAGAATACTTGACATTGCGGAGAACAAGGGTATTGAAAACCTTGTTGGTGCTAAGATCGGAAGCATCACTAAGAGGCCTTCTTCAGTGAAAATACTAACCGTTAGAGATCTTTAATTCTCGAGGGTCATCCCTTAATTTTTAGATCTTTTTCTTTTTTATTTCTTTTTTCGCTCAAATTAACTAAGTTACAGTATCAGGTATCTTTATATATATAGTAAAGGGAAATATATTTCCGACAATAGTCTTTTATTGAAATCAATTGATTTACGCTTGTACATTAATTTCATCTGTGCACAGTAGCACAATGTACAAACAAAAAAAGGATATGTTGGTTGGTATGCACAAAGACGAATTGATTCAGTTGCACACATTGATGGCACAAATGAAAAGTCGCTTGGAAGAAAAGGGTTTTACACATGAATTCTCTGAATATGATTCCTTGGCTATAAGTCCAATACATGTTCATAGGAGCAAAGCTGAGCACAAGCTCGCTATCTTTGTACTTGGCAACAGTCTTGCGGTAGCCATGTCTAAAGATGAGTTCTCAGGCTTTGGCAGGACTTCGGAAAGGATGAAAGAGCTTGCTACTCGTATGCAGCATAGCATCATGCAGGACAATTTCTGAGATTTAATTCATTTGCAACGTTCAGTCATATTCATTAAAACTCTCAGTATCCCTTATGGATATACTTTCTATTTTTTTTGCAAACAGGTCCAGATTCTGAAATTTATACGAGGATAGTTTCATCTTCATAATTATTCCATCTTCTCCGTCTGAATAGTACTCTTTTTCTATCCAGCAAGGAATGAACCCCATCTTGTGATAAAGACTCCTGGCCTTGATGTTGCTTGCCCTCACTTCTAAAGTCGCATATTTCAGAAGATTCGAATAGAATACTTTGAACAATGCATCTAAAAGCATCCTGCCTATGCCTCTCCCTTGGAACTCTTCGCTCACAGCCAGAGAAAAAACTCTCCCCTCACTCTCGTTCAGCCTGTATCCTACTATGAAACCAACTACGAAGTCCAGGTATTCAGCTACCAGGAACATATCCCCATGCATCTCATAAAAGTGCATGTAAGCAAAGGGGTTATGTTCTGCAAAAGACTCAGATTCTATGCAGAGCACATCTTCAAAGTCGTCAGTTTTGAAGTTTCTGATTCTTATATTCATAATACCAATATTATTTTATTTAGGTTTCACATGGCGAAGGTCCATTGCCTGGCCTCTTGTGGACTCTCTCATTTCCCTGCCGTTCATGCGTGCCCTACCTACTCCTATTGCCTTTTCACCTATCACAAATACTTCGTCCCCTTCACGAATAGCAGGATCTGCATCTATTATTCCTGGAGCCAATATAGAACCTCTTGGTATGAAGTCATCTATCTGTACGATGTAGGAATTGCGTGGTATCATCATTTCAGCACCTGCAATGGTGACTGCCAATGTACCATATTGGGGTATGAGGGTTGCAAGTTGAGTTTTTTCATAAAATGATTGGTATCTGGGGAAAGGTCCTCTTATTTCCGAATTATCCGGGACTAATATCTCTCCAGCTCCCTTTCCAAACTGGTAGTCAGCGATAGCCTTCAGCATTGATGCTTTCCTTTTTGTTTCGCTTATTTTCCTACCTGTACACAGTCCCTCCATAGTCTTGCTAAGATTTCGGAGAGATTCATGAGAAGTGACACTGCCGGTGTTTGTGAAGTGTATTTCCAGTCCAAGCCTGTTGGCTACCATCTCACAGATCTGTCTGTAAGCTCCGTCTACATGTGCAACTATTGCGGTGTATTTGTGTTTTGAAAGATAATCTTCAAGACATCCTGAAACCCACTTCATCTCTTCTGCATCCCAATGTCCTGTCACAGCAACGTCATAATGGGCTGCAGGATAGGTCAGCTCCAATTCTCTGGGAACTATTCCAAGGGGTGAGGTAATTATCACTTCATGCACGAATTTGCGGTACTTTCCCAGAGCAATACCGAACTTCTGATGAGATTGTGAAATAGAATAGGGTTTCTTTGCAGAACATGGTAAAAGCAAAAGTACGTCCAATTCAGGAGGAGTATATCTTTCTTGTATCCTGCGTGCAAACCTCACAACTTCCGGTCTTGTGAGGGAATCTCCTGAATTCGCAAGCATTTCCACATTGCGGGTGATAGGAGTACCTCTTTCTATATGTTCATATTCTTTATCAAGCAGCCTCAGCAATGCAGTGAGCCAGGGTCTGGTACGGCATTGTCCGTCCACATATTCCCGCAGATTACCAGCAGATATTTTTTCCCTTACCAGCGCAAGTTCAGCTTCCATTGCATTGATATTATGTTGTTCCAGCAGTTGTGCCCTGTAAATTTTATCCATCTTTTTAAGTTTCAATGCGGTGGTAGATGCACAGGCAGAACATCTGCATGGCAGCTCAGAAAGTGATTTGAGGTCGAAACTTCCTGCATGAGTCAGATAAATATCCTTATATGCTGCAACTGTGGCTTTAGTGGTATCCAGCACGTCAGCACCCATGTAAATAAGCATTGCAAGGTTTTCGGGAAGACAGATGTTAGGGAGGTATACTGCTGTATCGTCTGGTATATTATATTTCAGGTCCAGAACTCTTTCAAGCAGGGCTCTTGCATTGTTTTCAAATACTCCTGCTCCTTCCAATACATATAGATCAGCAGTTTTAAGCTCTCTACCTTTACGATATATACTTCCAGTGGCACCAGTTGTTGTGATAGTTTCGATTTCTTTAATCATGGAGTCAGGAGCATCAGGTGCAAGACACATATGGGGTAATATGATAAGTCTGTTATCGCCAATCTCGCTTCGAAGTTGATGTAATTTCTGTTTGGCTTTCTCTACATTGCCCATTTCCCACAAGGAACCGGCATTCACTATAGGTCCGGTATAATCATTTATCTTTTCTGTTTTGAGGATGCAGGGAGTCTCAATGATTTCGGCAAGGAGTAACCGTCCTTTTCTTGCCGCACCATCTCTCTGGTATACTTCGAAGTATTGTGTCATTATTTGTACGATACTGCATAGTTGAATGTAAATGTTTGGTACAAATTTTTTCTCTAACCGATATCTTTAAATTCTGACCACATC
>MVQW01000164.1 GCA_002067265.1 Methanomethylovorans sp. PtaU1.Bin073
GGATTTAACGTGTTTATCTCGTCTTTAGAACTAACAATTCTTATTTTCATACGTAATCTATTTCTGAATACAGTTTATAATATATATAATTTCTCTTCATTTCAACTATTATACTTCGTTCTATTCAATACTTTCAATTGTGAACGCATCGTAGCAATTACAACACTCCTAATCGAGATCATCAAATACATTATGATGAAGTTTATGGGGATATTTATGTTTGGTTATATCCTCATTGAAGTATCTTCACTCAATGTACCAGAGGTACAGGGGAATTTAGCAAAAGTGAAACACTACAGAAATCTACAAGGAATCTGAACGTTTCTTGAAGGTCATGAGATAAACTGTCTTTCGATTCAGAAAGTTGCTATCCAGCCTTCCACCATTAACATAAGTATTAGCAAAGGCAGTATATATGCAATATAGGGGTGTATCCACCGTGGAAAACGTATCCCTTCTCCGGCATTTGCCTCTTCTATGAATTTATCCCATCCCCAGCCAAACTTATACGCACAGAACAGTACAAAGGACAAAGCTCCTATTGGCAGTATGTTGTTAGTGAAAATAAAATCTTCCAGATCAAGGATACCTGTTCCAGGTCCTAATGGCTCAATCCACCTCAATGTTCCAAAACTAAGGGCACATGGTAGGGATAACAGGAATATTCCGATACCGTTGATGAGTGCAGCCTTCTTTCGGTTCCATCCCCATTCATCAATGGTGAATGCCATAATATTCTCAAAGATAGCTATCACTGAAGTCATTGCGGCGAAAGAGAGGAATAGAAAGAACAATGAACCCCACAGCTGGCCCCCCACCATTTGATTAAATATATTTGGCAATGTTACAAAAATAAGACCCGGCCCTGATCCAGCATCAATACCAAAGGCAAAGGAAGCAGGTATTATCACAAGACCCGCAAGAAGTGCTACTGCCGTGTCAAGAGCAACTACATTTATCGATTCTTCTGCAAGGCGTTTCTCTCTTCCTATATAACTTCCGAAAATAGCCATGCTGCCACTACCTATGCTGAGAGTAAAAAATGCCTGCCCCATGGCAGCATTGACAGCTTCCCAGCTAAGCAAGGAAAAGTTCGGTCGTAGGTAGAAAATGATTCCTTCCATTGATCCTGGTAGTGTAACGGAACGTACAACAAGCGCAATCAGTATAAAGAAAAGACCTGCCATCAATGACTTACTTATCCTCTCAACGCCTCTATGAAGCCCCCTGGAGCATACCCAAAATCCCAGTACGACGACCACTGCCATCCAGAATACAATCTCTGAGCTGTTTCCCAGAAAGGCGCCAAAGGCTGCACCGATCTCTTCCGATCCCAATCCAGTGAACTTACCATTAAGTGTATAGTAAATGTAAGCAATACTCCATCCAGCAACTGTGGTATAGAACATCATTATCAGTAAGTTCCCAAGCATAGCCAAATATCCGAATATATGCCATTTGCTTCCGGTTTTCTCAAGTTTTCTCATAGCACCTGCTATATTCAACCTTCCGGCCCTTCCAATAGAATATTCCATGACAAGAACCGGGATGCCAAGCAGTAGTAAGAATATGAGATAAATGATAACAAAAGCTCCACCACCATACTTTCCTGTAATGAAAGGAAAACGCCAGACATTACCAAGTCCTATGGCGCATCCTGCTGACACCAGCAGAAAGCCAAGTCGTGTCGCAAGTTGCTCACGTTGAGGTCGAAAATCTTTTTCAGACATATTATCTTTCCTATTCTTCTGCTGGCTAAACTTGTATAAGCGGCTCATATACGGCGCAGCGTTATGTCTATTTTAAGTTTTATCTAGTATATCATCTGAGTTTGCATTTTGTAGTTAGGTGCTGGTACTATCAACATTACTATTGAGCAAATAGCAATCAATGTAAGCATCCAATATCCGATATCTAATTTCATTTCACCAACCAACCTTTAATTCAATAATATAATGTTTCAGTGTTGAATAAATAAAATTTACGATATGAATCGTATTCAAAAACCGGTTATTCTTAGGCAATGGAAATTATTTACATAGTAGGATAACAGAGATATATTTGATACGGCATAGCTGACCAATAACAAGACACAAAAATATGTGGTGGAATTAATATGACTCCATGGCAAGCTGTGTAGCCGTATCGTCTTCACCATGGTCCTTCCTATCAATACCTATGCGCATACATCAGCCTTACGACCTGATCAACTGAATCTGGATTACCTGTCAGGTGAACAGGTGGAAGGTATCCTTAAAGCTGGTCTCTTTGACCGTGTCGTAAAACCTAACATGACCCTTGCTGTCATCGGGTTCGTGCTGGGTATCGCCTTTACGGGTTTCATAGTCTCAACCTTGTTCTTACTGGGGATGATGTTCTGAACGCGAACGTATCTTTCTCGGATATCCTGCTTGAGGACATGCAGCACAAAAAACCCGTGGATGACCATGCTCTTCTGATACGGGAAAGCATCCTTAAGCTCTTCCCGGAGGATGCGGATGCCTGGCTTGCAGTCTCGAACCTCAATGCATCCCAGATAGACGAGCTTGCCAAGATCCTCCTCATCAAGAACATGTTCCTGCCGGATACCTGTGAGTTCATCCTGGATTTCGTAAGGGATTACATCAAGCTCAATGTCTCAAAGAACGCTCATGGCAGACACGATATCTGCGATATCTTCCAGGGATCTCTGACCCTTACTCCGCAGGGTCAACAGCGGTCCTTTACCGAAAGCATAAGAGGCATCCTGAACAGGTGAACCCATGGCAGGCAGAAGAAAGACAGGAAGATTCGCCATCATCGGTGAATACTCCGCAGGCAAGACGGCGCTTATGACCGCTATCGCATATAGGGATCATCTGCAAGGAATCCCCATCTACAGCAACTACCACCTTGAATTTCCTCATACCCGCATCCGTTCCGTGCAGGACATGGATAACATGCAGCAGGGCACTTTCGTCATGGATGAAGCCTGGTACACCTTCGATTCCCGGTCCTTCTCCTCCAAGACAAATATGCTCGGCTCCTACATTCTCTCCAAACTTGCAAAACGCAACATGAAAGCATACCTTAACATGCAGTACATGGACCTCCTGGATTCCCGGTTCAGGGACAGGATGCAGGCCATCCTCATCCCCCAAGTCCACAAACAAGACCACTTAGGCAAACCCCTCATCCTCGAAGTCCAGGCCATCACCAAGGATAAATGGGGCTTCTATAATTTCCTGCCCAAATCCTACTTCTTTGATGTCTCGCAGGTTCTGGACCTCTATGACACCTCCGAAGAACTCGACCCTTT
>MVQW01000165.1 GCA_002067265.1 Methanomethylovorans sp. PtaU1.Bin073
CCTTTTCCAAGAGCATATTTACAACCGCTTACTTCTACAATAAGAGAACCCATGTTATCTCTGGTTACTTTCAGAGGACAGTTCTCTATGAAACCCATAGCTTTCAGGCGCTCTGCAAGAGATTTACTTGCGTTGATCCCTGCAACTTTGGTTTCAGTACCTTCGGAAACCATTGCAAGGGGAATTGGTGGGGCCATAATTCATACCTCTTCGACAATTTGTTGGTTTTTTTGTCAACTGCGGTTCTTGCTCAGCGTACGTTGGAGCCTTAAAGGTCCAAATGCCTGTGCTGCCCAATCTATTAGGTATACCTAATATGATTTGACGATTCTATCTAGGAATTGTTAGTATATAAGCTTGTCTCTGCTAAAATAATTAGCCATGACTAATATTATGAGTTATAACTTATTTTATACTTTTTTAACAAATGTGATTATAACGATAGAATAAAATCATCTATCCCATAGAAAGCGAATGAGAAAGATGAATTTGATTTTACCCAGTTTTTGTAAGCTCAAAACTCCATCGGAAATGCACCTTTTTAATTATACAAGAAGCATTTCGAAAAGTATATGTTAAATGTACATTCACTTTTATTGATACCTCTGTTGGATGGAAAAATATGAATAAAATTCTCAAATGGATACTGATTATTTTTGCTGTGTTTATGCTTCTTGGGCTGTTAGGTCAAACTTCTTATCAACAAAATAAATCTACAGATCAGCAACAGCAAGAGAATGTAAATACTACCATACAACAAACTTCTGAGTCTGTGAGAGAGGCATCAGAAAGCAATTCTATAACTGAAGATACAAATGACAAACAATATGCTTTGCCTGAACAAACATCCTCGGAACCTGCTCAAAACGGTAACTTGACTGTCCATTTCATAGATGTAGGTCAAGGTGACTCTATTTTCATCAAATATGCAGGAAAAACCATGCTTATCGATGCTGGTGAAAATGACATGGGTTCTATAGTCTCAGCATTTCTCAAGGAACAGGGGATATCTTCTCTTGATTATGTGGTTGCAACCCATCCACATGCGGACCACATAGGAGGAATTCTGAAAATACTAAGTGAATATCCTGTAGGTCAGTTCATTGACTCTGGATGTCCACATACATCGCAAACATACGAGAACATGTTGACAGCAATTGATACAAAGAACATTCCTTTCCATGTAACACAAAGAGGTGAAATCATTGATCTTGGTACAGGAATAGAGATCCAGGTTCTTAACCCAGGCAAAGAACAATCTGAAGATCTCAATGAGAATTCTGTGGTTCTTAATATCATCGATAAAGACGTATCATTCCTACTCATGGGTGATGCTGGACTTGAAGCAGAAGCAAGTATGATGGCTGCTGGCTATGATCTGGATGCAGATATCCTTAAAGTAGGGCATCATGCAAGTACTTCCGGTTCAGGACAAAGCTTCATTTCAGCCGTTAGTCCAGAGGTCAGCATTATCGAAGTCGGTGCCGATAATGACTATGGACATCCCCACGCTGAGATTCTACAAAGGCTGCAAAGTATATCTACGGTTTATAGAACAGATTACGATGGTACAATAACCATTACAACAGATGGTTCTACTTACACAGTGAAAACTAAAAAGGTAGCTCCAAGCAAAACCAGCACTACAAGTTCGTTAACCACTAAGGATACAGCAACTGCATCTGAAAAAACGCTAACTACTTCCAGTTCAGGCAACACGGTAGTTGCACCAACTCAATCAAGCACCTCAGATGAAGGCGTGTCTATTACATATCTAAACCTTAAGGAAGAGTATGTAATGATCAAGAATTCAGGCTCTTCTTCGGTGGACCTCACAGGTTGGGAGGTCAAAGACGAGGATAATAAACACACGTATACTTTCCCTTCCTTCCAGCTGGAAGCAGGTTCAACAGTTACTCTCTACACTGGTGAAGGATCAGATAGTGGAACTGAGTTATATTGGGGAAGTGGCAGTCCTTTCTGGAACAATGATGGAGATACTGCGTTCCTTTACGATAGCAATGGTGATCTTGTGGACTCATTGAGGGGATAAGTTTGACCATCAAAACCACACTTGACAGGATTGAAAATACGATAGCTGTATTACTCGTCAGGCCAGAAGAAACTACTAAGATCAATATCCCAGTTTCTTTATTGCCTGAAGGGAGTAAGGAAGGAGATATTCTGAATATCAACATTACAAAAGACGTTCAGGAAGCAGAACAGACTAAAGAAAGAGTATCCTCTTTGCTTGAAAAGCTCAAAAACAAAAAGTGAAATATAAGTTTTTTCTAATGAGGTGTGAGTGCTCAGAGCGGAGCACTCAATTCTTTGATGGAATGCCCGATTCAAGGCAGTGGATAGTACAGTACATAACATTTCGGACGCAATTACGTCTAACATACATCTTTTTACCACACTTTTGACAGGTTACAGCTACAAATTCCATATATTTACCTCCTTTGCATGGTTGATAAGACCGGTTTCGTTTTTCTATGTCTTTTTCGCAAAGGACAATACTGAAGTTTCAGATTCAAGTATATTAATATATCTATAGTGTTCTATATGATGCTTAACATAATGATGATGTATGAATTGTAAACAGAAATAAACGATAAGCAAGAAATAGAATAATAATCAGAAATGTTCATTCTTATTTTTAAAGATGGGGGGAAGGAAAATAAATGAGCAATATAAGTCATAATGATAACTGGGACAGCAATCCTGAAAAAGGGCACAAGGCACCTAATTTTCTGATAAGTGAAAAAAGCCCTTACCTGCTTCAGCATGCATACAATCCTGTGCAGTGGTATCCCTGGGATGAAACAGCTTTTGAAAGGGCAAAAGCTGAAAATAAGCCGATATTTCTTTCCATAGGATACTCTACCTGTCACTGGTGCCATGTAATGGAGAAAGAATCCTTTGAAGATCCTGATGTAGCCAGGCTCATGAATGAGGCCTTCATCTGCATAAAGGTCGATCGCGAAGAAAGACCGGATATAGATAGCGTCTACATGGCTGTCTGTCAGGCTATTACAGGAAGAGGAGGCTGGCCACTTACAATATTCATGACACCCTCAAAAGAGCCATTCTTTGCAGCAACCTATATTCCAAAGAAAAGCAGGTTTGGTAGTGTGGGAATGCTTGACATCGTCCCTCACATCGCGAACCTATGGTCACAGCAACAAGGAGAGATCTTGCAGAGCGCCAGGGAACTGAAAGCTGCAGTTTCTTCTGATGTGTCACAAAGTCTTACCAAGAGTCGTGGCACTGAATTGAACGAAAAAACCCTGCACAAAGGTTATGCACGGTTATTTTCCTCTTTCGACCATGAAGCGGGAGGTTTTGGAAAGGCTCCTAAGTTTCCTTCTCCACATAACCTGACTTTTCTTCTTAGATACTGGTACCGTACTGGAAACATTGATGCATTGACGATGGTGACAAAAACCCTGAATTCCATGCACATGGGAGGTCTATATGATCATATAGGGTTTGGATTTCACCGCTATTCCACGGATCGTAATTGGCTGGTGCCCCATTTTGAGAAAATG
>MVQW01000166.1 GCA_002067265.1 Methanomethylovorans sp. PtaU1.Bin073
TATGTCTAAGAAAAGTTCAAGTGGTAGCGGGCTGATGTCATCAGCCGGCCTGATGCGTTATTATGAAGCTGACAAGAAGGCAGTTCATGTCGATCCAAAAGCTGTGTTAATATTTGGTGCACTTATAGGCTTTGCTGTTCTTATGCTTAGTGCTGTTTACGGTGCTTGGCCATAATTTTTCTTAACTCTAGCTTTTTTCTTTTAGTTCTATCCTTTATCAGCTTTACTCGGAGCGTATTTCTTTTATAGCCGTTGCTATTTTCCTTGAAAGCTGGGTTTTTGGAGCAGAATTATCTATAAGGACTCTGCCGCTCTTTTCCCACCAGGATCTGGGATAGGATTTATCTTTTTCAACTTCAGGATTCAGGCCAAGTTTTAATGCCGCTTTTTCTATCTCAACAAGAGTTGGTTCGGCAACAGAGGATTTTTTTGAGATTATGCGTCCTTCACTTCTTGACCTGTTACGGTCTATATATACTGGCCATATTACCAGTTTATTCTTATCACGCATCAACATGGGCTCTAGTTAATACTTCATCTGATTTAAAATTCCCTGATGGTCTTTCTTTATAGTTGCTCTTCTTTCTCAGAACTTACATCTTTGACAAAGCCAAGCTTACTCAATTCACGTAAACTACTGGTAGGTGCATAGCATATTATTGTAGTTCCATCTGCAGAAACGGTGAGAATCTCTATGCCAAGTCCTCTTAGGACTTCGAGGTTCTCAGGTTTATTTTCCAATGTACGGACCTTTAATTTCAGATTGTCCCCATGGGTGCTTAGATCTGGGTCTGACGTGTAAAATAGGAATGCTGCTTCTGCTCCTTGAGTTTCATCTATATATGCTGTCTTGTTTAGATACCATCCCATGACAGGATTGGCAAAATAAGTATTAGGGTAACCAGGATCAGTATATACTACAGCTTTTTCTTCTTCCTCTTTCTGGACACAACCACAAATACATATAGCTGCTATCAGGAACAATGCTATTACAACATTGGTCATAATACTCACTTCTATATTTTGACGTTTATATATTTAAATATGTGTTCCGGGCAGGTCTCAGCAAAATACATATAGTTGCTACTTGATGCATGCTATACATGGAAAATACTCAGAGGAACTTGGATATTGATCATGAAGTCAAAGATTTCATAATGAAACACAAAGGTGACTTCAGGTTGTGTACTACCTGTGGTGGGCCTGTGATTGTGCCAGTTGCAATGAAAAGCCCTAAAGATTCGGACATCGTCATCCAGGTTGGAACCAATAAACTTTATGTCTCAAAAGTGCAGGCCCGTTATCTAAGACGCATCGACAAGCACATGCTTGCTTATTATGAAAGATATATCGAAAAAGGAGAATTGGATCTCGATCAATAATAATCCTCTTCCATAGATTCATTGATACGTCTGAGCACATCTGCTACCAGCATCTGAACTTCTGTTGCGTGCTCTGCTGGTATCTCGCCGCCTTCGGTGTCAATGATCTTCTTCATGTCTTGTACCATTTTGTGTATCATGGCAATCATTTCCTCCTGGGTTATGAGGCCTGCGTAGTATGCGTAAAAGAATGTAGTGCCACTGCGCTGAACTTTTTTCTTGAATGAGGCTCTTGCATTTGAAACTTCCTGGCGCGTGTAGTCCTCATCCATGAACGGAACCAGTTGCTTAAGATTTGCGCCAATCCATGTCATTTCAGAACGATTATGAGTATCTTTAAAATCTGCACAGAGGTGAGCAATTACCCATTCTCTTGCAGTAAGATGTGTAGTCTTTTTCAGAAACCGAGTCACCTCGAGGTACTTTTTACTGTCCATTTTTCTGAATTTGTGGTATTTCATGTTTGCCTCCTGAAACATTAAAATATGTATTGCAGCCAGTATATTACAATAATGATTCAAAGCACTTTAATATATTTAACTCTAATGAAGGAGTAATGAAGATTTTACTACCTACTGATGGTTCTGTATATTCGGAAAATGCTGCGAGGATTACCAAAAAGATAGGTAACGAAGATACCGAGTTCATAGTCCTTCATGTACTTGCAGATAAGGGCATGGGTATGAAGTCATGGCAGAAAGAAGGAGCTGATTATATCCTGTCTTCTATCGAAAATATATTGGTGGAATTAGGCTTTGACAGTTCCAAAATACAGAAAGTCGTGGAAGAAGGAAATGCACCTGTACAAATAGTTGATGTGGCAAATCGCTATAAAGTTGACCTGATAGTTATGGGAAACCAGGGCAAAAGCGGCTTAAAGAAAATACTAGGTTCTGTTACTTCCAAGGTACTGGAAATTTCAGACAGGCTGGTATTAGTGGTGCCACCAAATTACACTCTTTCACAGACTGATAAAACTTCAGTGCTTGCCCAGGTACTTCAGTAATGTATCCTTGCCAGAGAGCACATCTTCCATTGAGAATACTTCCATATTATAGATGCCGCAGTAATTAGGGATTTCTTTTAATACTTTATAGTCTACAGTTCCTTTCCCAGGGGCAAGGTGTTCGTCGCCATCGTAATTACTGGTCCATTTGCCACCATTATCGTGCATATGCATGTGGATTACATAAGG
>MVQW01000167.1 GCA_002067265.1 Methanomethylovorans sp. PtaU1.Bin073
TTGTTGTGCAAAACGTTTTTAGAAAAGAGAGCATCGGATTTACAGGATTACTAACAATAGCTTTAGTGATCGCTAAAGCTCTCGGATACCTGGAAATAGAATGGCTGTGGGTATTTGCGCCATTATGGTTGCCAGTTGCTATTGTTTTTGTATTGATGCTAATTATCCTAGCTCTTATTATAGTAGCGCTTTTCCTAGCTGTACTTGCTTACCTTGCAGTAAATGCGGTAAAGATAGCTTATCATCTTGTCTAAAAATGGTGAGTGGTTAATACCACATAACCAAACATTTTAAGACTTTTACCATTCTCCCAGGCAGGATTGGCATTCAGAACTAGCTCGATTTTCCAGAGTCTCAATATTTTTTATTACCTGCTTTTCTGAGAAACCACGCTCTTCAACCAAAAAATCAAATAATGCGTCTGATTTTGGTTTTTTCCACTTCAATATGTAATCTTTTGTTACCGGGGGATTCATGAAGAAATCCTTAATTTCCTCCACTGAAACACAGGCTCTTATATCCTTGTTTTCTTCTCTAAGCATTGTGTTAATATCTCCATGCTTTGAAATGAGTTTAAGTGCAGTCTTTGGACCCACACGCTGTATTCCCTCATTGAAATCTGTGCCAATGCAGATGGCAACGTCAATAAGTTGTTCACGGGTGATATCCAGCTGCTTAAGAGAGCCTGTCAAGGAAACATGTTCTGGGTTCTTTGAAACATATGCAGATTTCCCAGGAACTTTTCTTTTACCGGTGCTACCCAGGTTGCGGACAACATTTTCAGCTCCGAAAAGAAATACATCATAATCCTGTGAACCCACGAGGTCAGCATCTCCGCAAGAGGTCATAAAAGCTGCCTGTGCCTCTGCTTCGGATTCAGCCTGTACGCAGGGAATACCCATAAGCTCAAGGAGTTTTTTTGATTCTTCAAGGATCTGTGGTGTTATCCGGGAAGTCCCCTGAGCGAATTTCTTCATATCTTCAAGGTTACCTTCTTGCTTTGCCACCTCATAATTGCGGGCTGCCATCTCTTTGCATTCCTTACGTTTTTCCAGCGTTCCCATTTTCATTTGTGGTGGCTTGCCATCGAATATGAAAAAAGGTTTAATATTCGCATCCCTCATTTTGCTTATCCTTGAGAGAAGTCCTGTAAGATGAGACGTAGGATTTCCTAAGGTATCAATAAGCAGTGAACCATCTTTTTGCCGTATGGCACTAAGGAACTGATAAATGGTATTATATGCATCGATAGCGATCACTTTGCCTGAAAGTTCTTCGTAAGTGACCGGATTTTTCGTGAGGAGTGAACCTATTTGCGTACCCATGATGACCTTCTGATTTTTGTTTCAAATGGTCATTCTGGTTTATAGTGCTATTGTATGAGCAATAGCATATGCATCTATGTTTTAATATAGTACATATCTAATGATATCTAAATAGTTACAGATAGAAAGAAATAGCTGTATAGAGGTATTACTTCTCTACAATAATTGAGCGGTGATCGCGTTTTTGAATCATCATGTAAGCACATTAGGTCCGGGTGACGTTTTCAGGGATTGGCTTGTATACATACTTGGAGACGGGATAAAGAATAAATCCTGCAGTGTAGAGGTTTTCAAGCACAAACCATCTTCACACACTGTATGCAGGTACAAGTTCAAAGGCGAACATTACAGTGTTATTGCGAAGTTCTTTGCAGAACCGACTGGGAAATTGAAGAGATATAACGCTTACGAGGCAATGGTTAAGGAATACAATAACCTGCGGGAAGTTCAGTCAATTGTAAATGTGCCAGCGCCTATAGCGATGCATCAGGATTTCAACTGTGTCCTTGTGACAGAATACATTTCAGGTAAGTCTTTTTCCTGGTATCTGTCCCATGATAAGGACATCTACGACAAACTGGCAGCAATCGCTCATACTTTACACAGACTGCATAAGCATACCCGGCATGATTATTACGACAAGACAAGAGATTTTGCGAATTTCCATAGTGTGCTTGACCAGTTAAAACTCAATGATTCTCTAAGAAATCAGTTCAATGAGCTTCTTGGAAGATGGTGGTACAGTTCCCTTTTGGACCAGGCGCAAGGATGTATGATCCACCGGGATGCAACACCATCGAACTATATGTTCCATAATGGAATTCCATATATCCTTGATCTTGAAAGTTCCTGGCATAATGCACACTATGCAAGAGATCTGGGTATAATGTGTTCTGAACTCAAAAACCATTTTGAGTTACGCAAAGGTTCAGGTAATCTTGCAGAACCTTATATCGGACACTTGCTCTGGCATTACAGCAAAAATGAAAGTGACTTTTTTAAAACTACAAAGATTCTTCCTTTCTTCATGAGTTTGGGTTTTTTGAGGTCTGCAAGGCTTCATAGGCACAATCAACATCACGAGTATCTGATTAAGGAGGCAGCTGAATGTTTGAAAGCTCTGGGATAAAAGGTATTATTTTTGACTTATATGGTACACTAATAGATATCCGGACAGATGAAGATGATTTTTACACATATGATAC
>MVQW01000168.1 GCA_002067265.1 Methanomethylovorans sp. PtaU1.Bin073
TGATGCCAGTAGATGGTCATATTCTGAGATCTTGAAATTGATGAGTTTGTCAGAACGTCTGAGCGCAGGGGCTGTATCCCCAAAGTGTATGGCGGCTTCTTTCATTTTTGTAATGAACCCCTGAATGTCATGTTTTTTCACAATTTCCGATGTATGGTGACACTCCTGAAGGAAAGCATCATGCACTTTGATCACTTCCGGGTTCTCCATCTGGATCATGGCATAGAGGTAAGGGTTCTGACCCAGTATCCTGCCTACGAAATCCAGCATAATATCATAGACTGGGCTCATGAACCTGCGTGATTCCTTCACATTGAAATCAAGTTTGTCCAATGTGGTCCCTATTGTTATATATGCAAAATGAGTAAGTCCCTGCACTACGGAAACGAACCGGTCGTGTTCCTCCGGCTCAACGATGACTATGTGAGCCCCGTTGTCCTCTAACATCTCCCTTATAATAGGGAACCATTCCTGGCACCTGTCATTTATGGGTGTAAGGATGAACCTCTGGCCGTGCAGGCTTGGTATGGTAGGTCCAAACATGGGGTGCGTTCCAAGAATTTCTACATCAGAAGGAGCATATTTTTGCATAGCGCGAGTGGGTCCTGTTTTCAGGGAAGTGAGGTCCATAAGCAGACTGCCTGCTTTCATCAGCGGTGCAACCTCTGCAATGACCTGCTCTGTGATGTCGATAGGCACGGAAATTATTACTACGTCGCTTCTTTTCACTTCTGTATAAAGGTCGTGGGCAAACCTGACCCCCAGCCTTTCGGCTATGTCTGTCTTTCCGCTTTTGCCCCAGATACTGACATCAAAATCTCTTTCCTTAAAGAAAGTGGAGAACCATTGTCCCATTTCACCGGTACCACCCACTATGAGCATTTTCAAGTTCTCAGCGCTCCCATCACAGCTTCCTTCATCACTTCCACGGGAGGCTCTACGCCTGTCCATATCCTGAAAGCTTCTGCACCCTGATATACCAGCATCATAACACCGGAAACTGTTGTTGCTCCGGCTTTTTCCGCTTCCATAAGCAGTTTCGTTTTCAATGGATTGTAGACAATATCAAAAACCACAAGACCTTCATGCATCTGTTCTGCTGTAGCTATTGTATCTTCTACATAGGGGTACATACCCAAAGTTGTGCAGTTGATCAGCACATCTGCATTTGAAATAAGGTTTTCAAGCCCTTCAAGTCCGCATCCTTTCACATTTCCGACAACAGCGACATCTTCCGCAAGCTGTATTGCTTTTTCAGGCGTGCGGTTGGCAATGATCACCTCTGCGCCGTCGCTTGCAAGCTGAAAACTAATTCCACGAGCAGCACCGCCGGCACCGACTATCAGTACATTGGCACCTTGTATTTTTATTCCTGCCTCAATAAGCGCCTTTTCAGCTCCGATTCCATCTGTATTGTATCCTCGGATACCGTCTTTGAAATCTACAGTATTGACCGCACCCATGGCTGCTGCAAGGGAATCAGGCTCTACTATCTTCAGAGCTTCTTCCTTCAGGGGTACAGTAAGATTCAACCCTCCAAATCCCATAGCACTTGCTCCTTTGATAGCATCTTTAAGGGTTCCCTTGCTTACTCTGAATGCATGGTATGCACAGTCCATTCCCAGAGCTTTGAATGCTGCGTTGTGCATTATAGGAGACAATGAGTGTTCTATGGGGTCTCCAAATACAGCAAATACTTTTTTCATAAGAGCACCTTCATTGTTCTTTTGAGTTCAGCTATGGTCAACTGCCCTGGGGCTACCGCTTCGCCCACTGCACCATAAGTGAGTAATGATCCATATAATGGAGCTATTACCCGCGTGTGTTTTCCCAGATCGCCCATAGAGATCATACATACGGGTTTGATAGCTTCATACGTAACTCGTAAAAGGTTAATTGTATCGGCAGGCGAATTGGCCTTCGCAGCAAACTTAGCTATATCGCCTCCGAATTTCCATGCTCTTTCGAGTATATCCTTCATTTTTTCAATAGAGGGCGTTTCATTAAAATCGTGATGTGACACTATAACTCTCTTCCCAAGCTCATGTGCCAGTTTTATGATCTTTTCTCTGGAATCAGCAGGAGCAGCAAGTTCCACATCCACAGCATCTACAAATGGCAACACCTCCAGGAGAATTTGTATTCTGTCTTCTTCAGTCCCTTCCCATTTCCCTCCATCAGATGGTAACCTATTGGTTGCAATACATGGAAGGTCTACCTCAGATTTCAAGGATGCGAGCAATTCTAAAGTCGACTTTGTATCTTCTATTCCAAGCAGGTCCAGTCTGATCTCCAGTATATCTGCACCTTGCAAACGTGCTTCTTTGGCCTGTTCCAAGGGTGAGTGGCTTATAACAGCCACAACTGCTGCTTCTTTTGACAGGTCACAGCCACCTATCTTAACCATGCATCCTCTGGTCACTTTTCGATGATAGTTTCTTCGACTTTCATTCCAAAGTGGCGGCCAGTATCTTCGAATTTCACAAGCACCTCATCACCGGGTTGCAGATCTGTGACTGCAACGGGCTTTCCACCTTTTGTCACAAGCTTGATGGTCTCTGCGTTCTGCAGGATGGTCTTAACGATCTTCCCTTTAAGGTCAGCTTCCACAAGCATGAGTGGTCTTCTCTCGATCTTTACTCTGCCCACAATGCCTTTTCTTTGTTCTCCTACTGCATTTATAATGGATACTTCGTCACCAGCTTCCAGTTCGCAGAGGTATTTCGTCTTCTCCCCAACCAGCACATAAGCATGTACTGCACCAGCATTTACCCTGAATGGCCTGGATGCAACGTATGGACTATCATCTGCTTCTGAGTTCACGAGGAAAAGTCCACAGGATTGCGAGCCTACAAGCATGCCCTCTCCGCTTGTCATGAGATTGCATGTGTCTACGCATACTCGGTCGCCCATGCCTACCTGTTCCACTTTAGTGATAACAGCAGTTTGCAGATCGAGATTTGCAACACCAGATCTTTCTGCTACAGCTACGGTCTTC
>MVQW01000169.1 GCA_002067265.1 Methanomethylovorans sp. PtaU1.Bin073
AGCGATAGTCTGAGATCAGTAATACAGTTGGCTCAATGTATTCGTGAATGTTAAAATCTTTTTCTATAAAAGAAGGTAGAATAGTGAAACAGAGGCATTTTCAGTGGAGTTGCAAAAGGCTAGGTAACAGCAATTGTCGGTCTGACATGATCAGACAAGTCAACTCTTCTTGCTCTCTTAGCAGATCAGCGGCTGGTTGTTAAAAAGAGTGTGGTGCCAAAACTTTTAAAAACTACAGAGGATGAAAAAAGTACCTGAAAACCTCGAAAAAGTAGACCGCAAAATTACTTTTCTTCGGAACAGTTGAGAAAATGTGAAGACATCGGCCTAATAAATCTTTGAGTGTAGCTAATAAAATCTCAATATAACCTACATTGATAGCAAATTATTATCAGCTTCAGTATTTTTTCTATGTGATTGAAAGTAACCTTAAAATTGCATTTTATTCCAGAATGTGAAGTTCCATCATAGATAATTTGATATTTCTGCTATCTTGGAAGTTCAAATAGAAAAATTTATAACACTGATAATGAAAACTGTCCCCCAATACGAATTCATAGAATAATGTATACAGGAGATCATATATTCATGGAAACCATATCTGGAAATCATAGTATTGCTATCGTAATCATGTTATATCTGCTTTTTATGCTAGCGATTGGTTTTTACTACTATAAAAGGAATGAGGACCTGTCCGATTACATTCTTGGTGGCAGGAAACTGAACAAATGGGTAACTGCTTTAAGTTCCCAGGCATCTGATATGAGCGGTTGGCTTCTTCTGGGATTACCCGGTTATGCGTATCTTTCAGGGATGGAAGCGGCATGGATTGCCCTTGGTCTTGGTATTGGAACGTATCTTAACTGGAAGTTCATTGCCAAGAGGCTTCGCAAATATACAAAAGAAGCAGGTGATGCAATCACCATTCCAATGTATTTAGAAAACCGTTTCCACGATAAGAGCAGGTTGCTAAGAACAATCTCTGCCCTTTTTATACTTATATTCTTCCTCTTCTACACATCCTCCGGTTTTGTTGCTGGTGGCAAGCTGTTCAGCACAGTATTTGGGCTCGAATATGTCACCGCACTTACTATAGGAGTATTTGTAATTATTTCATATACTTTTATGGGAGGATTCATGGCAGTCTGCTGGACCGACTTTTTCCAGGGTATGCTCATGATTTTCGCTATTACAGCAGTACCTCTGGCAGCCATAAATAAACTTGGGGGTATCTCATCAACAACTGATCTTATAAGGACTATCGACCCACATCTCCTCAGCCCATTCACCGGTTCTGATGGAACTCTGATTCCATTAATGACAGTAATATCCCTTATGGCATGGGGGTTAGGTTATTTCGGACAACCGCACATCCTTGTACGTTTTATGGCAATCAATAACCCCGAAGAGATAAAACAATCCCGTGCGATAGCCATGATATGGGTTATCATCTCCCTAGCATTTGCAGTGCTCGTAGGTCTTGTGGGAAGAGCTTATGTTTCCGATTTCCTTGCAGAAACTACAAGTGAAACAGTGTTCATGGTAATGGTTAACAGCCTATTTAATCCGCTAGTTGCAGGAATAATGATGGCGGCTATCCTAGCAGCTATAATGAGCACCGCTGATTCCCAACTGCTGGTAGCAGCATCTGCTTTTACAGAAGATATATACACATTGGTCTTCAAGTCAAACGCCAGTCAGAAAGAACTTGTTTGGATGGGACGTTTCACTGTTGTTGGCATCTCTCTTCTTGCCTACTACTTTGCACTCGATCCTGATAGTTCTGTGCTTGACCTTGTAGCTTATGCATGGGCAGGATTCGGTGCAGCTTTTGGACCCGTAATCGTTTTTTCACTATTCTCAAAGAAAATGACGCGCAATGCAGCTCTTGTAGGAATGCTCATCGGTGGTATCACGGTCATCATCTGGAAACAGCTTTCTGGAGGGATCTTTGACCTATATGAAATCGTACCGGGATTCATGCTTTCCAGTATTGCTATCTTATTGATTACCAGATTTGGCGAGGGGCCGGGAAAAGAAATTCAGGAAGAGTATAAGAAAGTTCGGATGTCACTCTGAACTTCTTTTTTTCTTATTCTGTTTATTCAGGGTATTAATGAAGAACGTAAAACGATAGTATCCACACTTCAGAATTATTTAAAAAAGCTAAAAAAGTGGTCACAAGGTTTGATCTGCAACAATGAAGTTTGTTACGGGATCGAATCTTACTCCGTCCTGAATTTGCTTCATTCTTCAGCCTACGCGCCAATGAAGTTTGTTACGGGATCAGATCTTACTCCGTCCTGAATTTGCTTCATCTTACAGCTTACTTCCTTATGACCAATTTACAATATCCAAGTTATTGTATAAATCATTGACGGTCATATTACTAACAGTTATAAAAAAGAGTGAATTCAAAAATCAAAATCATGCCTCAGCATTTCATATTTCTAATGTCTTTCAAGTTTTAGATAAGAAAAATGCTTCCAATGATTAATAGATTCTGAATAACATTGATCTTAGAATGAATTCTTTAGCATTACCGTTATCCAGCTAGAAATGGTTTTAATCCTAAGACAGAATCTTAGGATCAACCTATAAAAAGGAAATTTTCGAATTGCCAGGGATCTGGATCATGATTTACAGCTGGATTTTCTTTGAAAAAGATCTTCCGATTTTTAAGCGGTGTCCAGTCCGAAGGTGTGGAAATAAATTTCCCAAGATATGGTCTGGCAATATCCAGAACAAAATCATGAGGCAAGTCCTCAGGTGTTTTAATGCCTTCTCTGGGATTTTCAAGCATCCAGAGTACAGCAGCAACAATGCCTGCAGCTACCTGAAGAGTAGTAGCATTTTGACCGGGAGCAAGGGACCTGGCCTCGTCAATGCCCAATGAGCTCCCAGTCCACCAGGATTTGTAAGAATGACCCATCAGGAGTGCCCCCATTATATCCTCGCCGGATATGATTTCATTTGTCATGATCCTGAGTCTGGGCTGAAGTTCATAATTCCGGCTTCTTAATTCATAAAGAGAGGAAAGTGTATCATGGCAGGGCATATACGCATAATGTACTGTAGGCCGATAGATCGCATTGCCGTCTTCCCAAACAGTTAACAGTTGTGAAAGGCCATATGTTTCCCCATGACGGATAACCATACCTACAATTTCTTCATCTGGTATCCACGATCTGACCCACGTATTAATGCCCATTTGAGGCAAGAAAATCATATTTTTCGGTCCGTATGGCGGCATATGCGCCAGATATGGCAATTTGCCTTCATGCGTCCCCCACCCAATTTCAACCGGAGCTGTCCCTTCTTCTCTCAATCCTTCTATGCTCCAAGTCCCAACAAATTCATTTACTTCCTTTGGTCTGCTGGCAATTTGAGTATCTCTCTCACTACAATGGATCACTTTGACTCCCAGTTTTTGAGCTAAAAGGGCAAAATCCCTGTTTTTTGCGAGATGAACTATTTCTTGTTCGTCCTTAGGAGACACTTTCTTGTCAGCACAGGTGCGGGCGGCAATATCCAGCAAGCCCTGCTTTACAAAGTGAGTAATCAGACCAGGATTTGCGCCATGGTCAACAACAGCAGTCGGTGCATCTTTCCAATCGCGGGAAAGTTCAAGTAACTTCATTTGCCGTAAATAAAGCGATTTTTCCAATAAACTTCTAGTCAAAAATCCCTCAGTAGGATCCCATACCTCAACCGAAGTATTAACATACAATACATTGTGGTCATGACACCATTTAATGATGTCATTGGCATCGATATTCCATGCCAGATCAATGAGCAATCCTCCATTTCCCAGATATTGCGATAAAATTTGATCCAGATTTTTCGGGGTGATCTTTTCACAGATATATCTTAGTCCTTGATTGGTATATTTTTTAAGAGATCTTGATTTGTCTACAAAATCAATTAAAGTAATGTTTTCGAGCGGAATATCGAGTTTTTCCATTAAAAGGGGCAGAGTGCATTGTGAAACTGAGCCATAGCCGATAATGACGATTTTATTGGAAAAATGTTTTTTCATAACTTTCGTAAACGTAAGGCATGGATATAACTTTTCTCATATAACTTTCCGTAATAATCCAACATGAGTTTTTCAATACCATCATTAGAATTGACGAAAAGGCAGTAATCATCCATATTCCCAAAAACGAAGTAAACTTTAAATAAGAACATATTTCGTAAAAATATATCATTTTACTCATTCAGATTGGACTTTTGAATTCATTTATAAGTGCTTTCTTCTGAATCTATGTTTTCAAAGATAATAAGTAGCATGAGGTAACATAAGAAATTTGATAGTTAGTAATACTAAATGAATGAAAAAGTAGGGGGCTTTAATATTTCTCTCGAAGATAAGAAGGTAACAGATAATTCTTTTGATATCGCATATAGAAAAAATCTTCAGGCAGATAAACTTGAATTCATGAGCCCGATGATAGAAAAGATTGCTAGTTCCTCTGCCCAAGAGATGATCGCAATGGGTAGCATCAGTAGGTCTGGGGATCTCATTCATCCTGATGACCTTCCTCTCGTTACTGCGGCATTTGCTCATGCAATGGATATTGGTTTCGGTACATTGGAGTACCGGTTCAAACATAAAGACGGTAAATACTGCTGGTTTGCCGATCACTTTACGATCATCAAGGATCAAAAAGGAAAGCCACTCTTCAGCGAAGGGATCATGCGCGATATTACCAAGATTTAAAAAGAAGAATAAGTTCAAAAATAGTAGCTTTTCAGACCAGAGATGGGGATGATAAAGCCTGCAAAACTTGAGTTATTAGGTAATCAAGATATCCAATGTTATAAAATAATGTTATAAAAATAGAGTCTATTGACTCTTTTCATCTGTCTATTTGATTTGCATCATTAAACAGCAGTATATCCGCCGTCAACTGTTAAGATGGCTCCGGTCACATATGAGGCTTCATCGCTTGCTAAGAAGATAGCAGCCGGATTTAATTCCCCTTCTTTTCCATATCTTCCCATTGGAACCGTAGCTTTCATATAATTTGTAAATGCCTCGGTTTTTAAGGTATCAATGGTCAATTCCGTCGCAAAATATCCAGGGCATATTGCATTACATGTAATGTTATATTTAGCAAGTTCTGCTGCAACAGCTCTGGTAAAATTTACTACTCCACCTTTAGATGAATGGTAGGCAACAGTATCTATAGCCGTATTTCCCACAAGCCCATACATAGAAGCGATATTAATGATTCTGCCATACTTCTTTTCAACCATGTATTTTGCAAATGCTCGTGTCACTTTAAATACACTGGTCATATCTGTATCGACTGTAAAATCCCATTCTTCATCAGTCATGTTCAGCACGCCAGCATTTTTAGCTGATCCGGCACAGTTAACTAAAATATCTACCTTGCCATACTCTTTAATTGCTGCTTCTGCAGCTTTATTCACCTGGTCTGTATTTGTCACATCACACTGGACAGGCAAGCATTTGACACCCAAACTTCTAATCTCTTCAGCTACCTTTTCCAGTTTATCTAATCTCCTGGCCATTATGACCAGATCAGCTCCCTGTCCGGCAAAACCTTTTGCCATCTGCACACCCAAACCAGAAGAACCACCTGTAACTACAGCAACACGTCCTTTTAAGCTAAACACGATTACTCCTCCATAAATAAATTAGACTTTCTAACATATTTATATCTTCTTTTGGTTCGGGAGAGGAGTTTCATTTTTCAAGTGACTATATAACCAAAGTTAAATTTTATTTGAGATTACTAGCATTATTCCACAATAAAAATTATACGACAAATTCTCTTCATCTGCTATAATAGTATCCTAATAGCAAGTCGACATCAACACTCTTATATATGATCAGCCCCACTTAAGGTTGCTTTAAGATATAAACTGTGTAGATAAACGTATTGGCATTAAATAGTGTTACTTTTCTGTAGATGCTGTTTTTCCGTTATGTTTTCATTATAGTTGGGTTTCTTAAGCTAATATAAGGACGTGAATTATTTGTTCGGAAATGAACCAACTGCCCCAGTGGATGCTGGAAAAGAATATGAAGTAAAGATCGAAGACCTCGCAAGAGAGGGAGATGGCATTGCCAGAGTAAGTGGCTTTGTAATATTTGTGCCAGGTACTTCCGTTGGCGATGAAGTGACCATAAAGGTCACAAAGGTAATGCGCAAGTTCGCATTCGCTGAAGTATCCAACTAAATTAGATTTTTTGGTGGGACAGGTGGGACAGCTACCTGTCAACCTTCTTATTATTATTTTGACTCATTTAATATGAAATTGTGTTTCAACACACAGGAACTTTACTATGGAAAAAATTACATTTAATGACTTGCATTTATCTACAGATATCAAAAAAGCAATAGAATATATGGGTTTTTCCTACCCTACTCCTATACAGGCACAATCCATTCCTCATATCCTTGAAGGAAAGGATTTGATCGGTCAGGCAGAAACAGGTACCGGCAAAACAGCAGCTTTCGGAATACCTGCCTTGGAAATGGTGGATCTTACGCAAAAGAAGGTACAAATACTCATCCTATGTCCTACAAGGGAACTTGCAAATCAGGTTTCTGAAGAAATGAACAAGCTTTCAAGATACAGAGATACTAAGATTCATGCTATTTTCGGAGGACAGTCTATCGAAAGACAAATGAAAGCGCTAAAAAAAGGCGTGCACATAGTCGTTGGTACCCCGGGAAGAATAATGGATCATCTTGAGCGCAATACATTGAAGCTTGATAACTTAAAAATGATTGTGCTGGATGAAGCTGATAAGATGTTAGATATGGGATTCAGAGAAGACATCGAAATAATCCTTGAAAAAGCTAATGATAAAAGGCAAACGATTTTCTTTTCCGCAACTATGCCTAAACCCATCATTAAACTAACAGCCAAATATCAGCGGGAACCACTGTTGATAAAAACTCAGCAGAATAATGTTAATGTTTCTCAGATAGAACAGTTTTATCTTGAAACCAAAGGCAGACCAAAGCACGATATATTATGTCGCGTAATGGATGCATATGAAATGAAATCCTCCTTGGTATTTTGCAACACTAAAAGAGGTGTTGACGAACTGGTAGTCACCCTTAGAAGAAAAGGCTATCTTGTCGATGGATTGCACGGGGACATGAGACAAAAGCATAGGGATGAAGTAATGTCCAGCTTCAAGAACGGAGAGATAGCAACTCTTGTAGCTACAGATGTGGCTTCCAGAGGAATAGATGTGAAGAACATCGAGGCTGTTTTCAATTATGACATCCCTCAGGATACTGAATCCTACATTCATCGTATAGGCAGGACTGGAAGAGCTGGAAAAGAGGGACGCGCTTTTACTTTTGCTGCTGGCAGGGAAATGTACAGGATCAAAAATATACAAAAACATACCAAAACTGTGATCCGTTGCAAAGAACTGTCTTCTGTCGCATAAGCATTTAAGAAGATCAGTAACGAAATATCCCTTGAAAATAAAGATCAGGGGATATTATATATTATTTTTGTTTTAATATTTTTAAGTGCATAAGATTCTTTATATTAATCTTTCCACTAAAGCCATAATGATCTCAAGTGCTATAAGCACTATTACTATCCATTCCAGGAAGTTTGAGTGCTGAATGCGTACCTCTTCAGAGAGCATGGAATAATTGTCCCTAATAAGTTCTATCTTATGACTAACGCTTTCACTCCATTGGCCGCTTCGCAGCATTTTTAATACTGATGCATAAACTCTAGCATAA
>MVQW01000170.1 GCA_002067265.1 Methanomethylovorans sp. PtaU1.Bin073
ACTCTGGGACATATACACTAAAAAGGAAGAGTATTCTGCAAAGGAACTGGACAAACATAACAGATTTAGTTATGCTAACAGTAAGTACAAAGACATTTTTGAACCAGTGGTTTCGAAATACCTATTATCAAACGGGTTCGAAATAACATATCCAGATGACAGGAAATTTGCAGTTTGTCTTACCCACGATATTGATGATATATATCCCCCTCTTCGGCATATACTTCTATCTTCATTGTATTGCTTAAAGCATCTGGATTTTAAAGGATTTAAATCTCAAACTCTATGGACCGTCAATGGAAAAAAGCAATCTCCTTATCTGAATTTTAACCATATAATGGAGATAGAGAATAAATATGATGCAAAGTCCTCATTTTACTTTATAACTGCAAAAAGTGATCCACTTCGCTTCCGATATAATATAGAGGACGTAGAAACAGAATTAGGAGAGATCCTGGATAATGGATGTGAAGTCGGTTTGCATGGCGGATACTATGCTTATGACAGCTTTGAGAGTATAAAGACTGAAAAAGAAATATTAGAAAACATTCTGGGTAGAAAGATCATTGGTTACCGCAACCATTACCTGAGATTCAAAGTCCCTGATACGTGGGAACTGTTGGCAAAGGCTGGATTTAAGTACGATACATCTTTTGGATATGCAGATATGATCGGCTTTAGAAATGGTATGTGCCACCCATTTAAACCACATAATTTGAACAAAAATGAGACCATTGATATACTGGAAATTCCACTTGTGATCATGGATGGTACTCTATTTTCTTATGCAAAGTCCTTTGAAGATGCATTTGATACAGCTAAAAAATTGATAGATACTGTTGAAAAGTATAATGGAGTGATCACCATCCTGTGGCATAATAATACATTTAGCTGGCCAGCTATGAAATACTGGGAACAGTTATATGAAAAGATACTGGCATATTGTCACAGCAAAAATGGCTGGATTACCAGCGGTGAAGAAATCTATAATTGGTGGTCAAAAGAAGGAAAGCTCTCAATTTGAAATCTTCAGGCATTTCCTTTTTAACTACATTTTATCAATTGAAACTACATTAATATTAGACAATCATTGATTGTAATTTCAATTGGATATCATACCAATTGACAATGCTTTTTGTGACCGCGAAATATAAGAATATGATGATATACTTCTAAGCGGATATTTTGCTTTTCATATGTATGTTAAAGAAGAACAAAAGATCAAGCTTTGGAAATTAGTCCTCTTATTATTATAATAAATTATAAAGTCTGTAGTGGGTGCTCTCTTGAGTATAAGTAATAAAAAAGCATTGTTTTTGCTACAATCATACAATAATTTTCAAAAAGAGTCTGTTAATAGTACATGCGGATATTTTAAAGAATGCGCTGTATTAGTACGTTCAAATCCAATTTCGGAGATCTATAAATATATCCGTGTTCCCTTTTTGGAAACATTTAAACTGGACTACAAAATAGACCTGACAAATATTCCTTCAAATTTAAAAGTACATACAACTCCAATTCTATATGCACCGATCGATTCTCAATACAAGAAACTTGGCGATAAGCATTTTGATGCTACAGATAAGTCAATTAAAGAGAATCATATCGAGTTTGACATTGTCCACTCTCATTTCACGTGGTCATCCGGGTATGCCGGAGCGAAATTAAAAGAAAAGTATGGAGTTCCATTTGTAATAACAGGTCATGGATATGATATTTATGATCTGCCTTTTAAAAGCGAAGAGTGGAAAGAAAGAATAGAATATGTGCTCAACACTGCTGACAGCATAATTACAGTCAGCAAAAGTAATCTGGCTTGTATCCAGAAACTGAATGTCAGAACTCCGGTTCACATTCTACCTAATGGTTATAGAAGTGATCAGTTTTACCAGATGGATATGGAAAAGTGCAGAACGAAATTAGGTTTGCCTCTCGATAAAAAGATAATAGTCGCCGTTGGAAACTTACTGAAAATCAAAGGTCACAGCTATTTGATCGAAGCTATGGCTGAAGTGGTCAAGCATAGATCAGATGCTGTGTGCTTCATTGTTGGCGGTGGAGCGCTGGAAAAGAAACTCAGTGAACAAGTTAGAAAAGCAGGCTTGCAGGACCATGTAACGCTCGTAGGTAGTAAACTTCATGGTGAGATTCCTCTTTGGATGAATGCTTGTGATATATTTGTGCTTCCAAGTTTGAACGAGGGCAATCCAACTGTCATGTTTGAGTGCCTGGGATGTGGAAAACCATTTGTAGGGACCAGAGTTGGAGGAGTTCCTGAGATCATCATCTCGGAAGACTATGGATTACTAAGCGATCCCGCAAATTCAATGGAATTAGCAGAAAATATTTTATCGGCTTTGGATAAAAACTGGGATGGAACTAAGATCAAAGATTATTCTGCTCAGTTTACCTGGTCCGAGATCGCAAAGAACATTGCTAAAATATATGAAGACCTCTTTGATCAAAATGGGGCATGAGTGTTCGGGTTTGAGCACTCAGATTTTGGGTTTGAAGCTTGATTCTAAGCAGTGGATAGTACAATAGATTTCTTTGCGGACAGTTGCTCAGTACATGCATCTTACTACCACAATTATGATATTTCGATAACCTCATATTCCAAAGGATCACTATAATTTAAACAAACAAATAAATGTTCAAATTGCGCTTTATTCAATAAACTATAATATGGGAAATCTGGAGTGGTAGATGTGAACTATAAACTGACGTTCTTATTGTTCTTACTAATAGTACTTTTAATTGGAATTCCTATGGCTGCAGCAAGACCCACATATTTGGCAGCTTTCAAAGAGAATTACAATACAGATGGCACAAAACTTGACACATGCAATACCTGTCATACTTCAGGCGGGGGATCTCCAAGAAACCCTTATGGACTTGAATATTCTACAGGTGGAAGGGATTTTGCCTCAATTGAGGCTCTAGATTCAGATAACGATGGCTTTGCGAATATAGACGAGATCAATGCTCTGACATTCCCAGGAGATGCAAGCGATTTCCCCGTAACAGCATCTGCAACAACAGCCAACTCAACTCAGCAACTGCTGAATGCTGAAGTTTCAGTTGGTAATGCAACTTCAGAAATAGCAAGTACTGAATCGATAAACAATACAACCCAAGCACAGAAGGCTTCTGGATTTGAAGCACTTCTTGCAGCTATAGGATTTTTATCCATTGTAGGTCTTCATCGAAAAAAGGGATGAAATCAATGGAACAGACAAGTCAGTACAAATACAAATAAGGGACCGATTATAAGTTAATGATAAAGTCCGGAGGTTCTTTTTACTACAAAGGAAAGAGCTGCATTATAGGTGCTATCATTCCATTAAATGGATTGCATTATCTAGTGGCGGCTTCTCACATATTTAGTAGAATAGGGGACCATTTAGAAGTTAATGGAATGCAAGTTGCTGTTACGAGGATCCTAAAAGATTTTGATCTGGCTCTGGTAGAACTTCCTTCAGGATGCGAAGTTGAATTAACCAATCTTGGAAACGCAGCTGTGTTGGAAGATGCTATTCTTTTCAATGAGATACATTCTATCAGATGCAGAGTACTTAGTGCTGGAGCATCACTTATATATTTGAGTTTTCCTTGCTCTGACATGCCACACCCAGGAGATAGCGGTTCTCCCATCCTGCAGTCGGAAAGGGTTATAGGTTTAATTTCCTCGGCACTACTAACCGATTGTATGGGAGTTGCAATCTCAACTAATGTTCTTCTCAATATGAGAGGATTTGGAAGATGATTGATAAACCTCACTCAACCTCTGCCAAGATCACAACATAGTTTTTCCCATATTTCTTTGCACATTTTGGACATGTTGTGTACCACATGAACCATTTCTTGATCTCAAGCCCCTGTTTTTTTGTATATTCCTTAAAATCATCACTCCATTTATCCGTATCCTTGAAAGGGCCCTCATAGACCTTGCTCAGGAATTTTCCGCTAAGAGTAGTGTTTTCAGCATCTTTAATCTCTTTGTCTACAGCAAGATAAACGTCCATATTCCATTTTGAAGTATGATCGGAAAGGCAAAGCCAATCAGGTATATTTGCCCCCGCGTTTCGTACTTTTTCATCAAGCCTTTTCATCACTTTGCCAAAGTTAATGGGCATATAGAAAAGTGTGAAGACTCTATCTTTTACAAATCTCTTCTTCTCCCATTCTATGATCTTTCCATCCCACGGTTCCGGGTCAAATCTCGGGCAGCATTCTTCATCCATACAAACAACTCTATAACTAATAGAAGGAGTGCCGTATAAATAGTTTACTAAGTGGTTACGACTTTGGATCACTGTACTCATTGAATAAAAAGTACTTATCCAAAACTAAAAAAGTAACAGGAAAGTAATAGCCTTACAAAAACCCTTACAAAAATACCTTGTTGAGGAAATACTGGTGTACTCTGCTGTCCAAAGTAAGTTCAGGGTGGAATGCCAAAGCGAATAGGTTTCCCTGTTCTGCTGCCACTATCATATTACCAATGGTTCCAAGCACTTTCACATCCTTTCCGGCATGTGTGATAGCAGGGGCCCTTATGAAAACGGCATTATAAGGAGCTTCAAGAAATGTCAGCTCAAGCTCGGTCTCGAAAGATTCACGCTGCCTACCGAATGCGTTCCTGTTGACCCTTGTGTCCATAAGCCCAAGCAGATGCTGATGGGTTTTCCTTACCTGTTCATCGCCTTCTTTTGCAAGCAAAATAAGACCTGCACATGTACCCATTATCGGCATACCTGCTGCATGCATTGCCCGTATTTCATCAGCAATGCCTTCCCTAAGTAGTAGTCTGCCAAGTGTGGTACTTTCCCCACCAGGCAGCACAAGAGCATTACATGTGGGAACCAGACCCTTATGCTTTATGGTGATGACCTCTGCCTGTTGTCCCCTTTCAGAAATAGCACGCTCAAGAGCTTCAACATGCTCAGAAACATTGCCCTGAATTGCAATAACACCTATACGCACTTAATACACCTTGAAAAAAGAAAGAGGATTTACCATCCTCTGGTTTGTAAAGCCTGCTCCGGAGGAATGGTATCTGTGCTGATACCTTTCATTCCTGCACCAATACCCTTGGATATCTCTGCAAGCTTCTCTGGCTTATCATAATTGTTGACTGCTTCAACTATGGCCTTTGCCATAAGTTCAGGATTCTCTGCCTTAAAGATACCAGAACCTACAAACACACCATCAGCACCCAGTCTCATCATAAGGGCTGCATCTGCTGGTGTTGCCACGCCGCCTGCTGCAAAGTTCACAACAGGTAACCTCTGAAGCTGTGCAGTTTCGATGACAAGTTCAATAGGAGCTTCTATCTCGCGGGCTGTGAACATCAGTTCTTCCTTAGTCTTGCCTGCAAGAGCCCTTATTTCTCCGGTGATCTGTTTCATGTGACGAACTGCTTCCCTGACATCTCCGGTTCCTGCCTCACCCTTGGTACGTATCATTGCCGCACCTTCATTGATCCTGCGCAGTGCCTCTCCCAGGTTACGGGCTCCGCACACGAAAGGAACAGTAAACTGTGTTTTATCGATATGGAACTTTTCATCTGCAGGTGTAAGTACCTCAGATTCATCCACCATATCAACACCAAGGGCCTGCAGAATTTCAGCTTCCACAAAGTGACCGATACGTGCCTTTGCCATTACTGGAATGGTAACACATTCGATGATCTCCGTTATTATCTGGGGATCTGCCATTCTTGCAACACCCCCGGCTTTTCTTATATCAGCAGGTACTGCCTGAAGGGCCATAACTGCAACTGCTCCGGCATCCTCTGCTATCTTTGCCTGCTCGGGATTTGTCACATCCATTATGACACCTCCTTTTTGCATGCTAGCAAAACCGCGCTTTATAAGTTCAGTACCATGTCTTAGCTTCTCAAGTTCCATAATTATCATCCTGTAATTCTATCTTGGACATCCTACGCGTTCACGTATTAATAAATGTTCCTAATTGCAGGTCATGCTTATAAGCATTACTTATTCTCCTCTTCCTCAGGCTCTATACGCGCCACACCCACCACTTTGTCATCCTGGCGCACATCCATGATCTTGACACCCTGGGTATTCCTGCCCTGTACCCTGATATCTTTGACCGGGATACGGATAATTATACCTTCGGAACTGGTAAGCATTACTTCATCTTCCTCACGCACAGCCTTCACATTGACCACAGGACCATTGCGCAGGCTTGTTACTATGGTAATGACACCCATTCCTCCACGATGCATTGTCCGGTATTCTCCAAATTCAGTACGTTTACCGAATCCATTTTCAGTAATTGTCAATAGAGTGGAACTCTCATCCACCACATCCAGACTTACCACTTTGTCTCCCTGCTCAAGCTTAATGCCACGCACACCCTGCGCACTTCTGCCCATAGGCCTAACATCAGCTTCAGAGAAACGAATAGCTTTTCCATGCCTTGATACCAACACCACGTCTTTCGACCCATCGGTCAGTGCCACATTAACAAGCTCATCATCTTCCATCAGAGTAACTGCAATGATTCCACCCTTACGCGGATTGCTGAAATCCGAAAGAGATGACTTTTTAACAGTTCCCGAGCGTGTGGCCATAAAGAGGAACTTATCATCTGAGAACTCTGTGACTGGAATCATAGCAGTAACATATTCTCCTTCTCCCAGTTCCAGAAGATTGACTATGGCTTTACCTTTAGACTGTCTGCTTCCCTCAGGAATCTCATAGACCTTCTTCCAGTATAGTCTTCCCTTATTAGTGAAGAATAGGATATAGTCATGACTGGAAGCAACGAAGATATTCTCTACGAAATCTTCTTCCTTTGTTTCCATACCAATAACACCTTTCCCTCCCCGACGCTGCTGGGAATATGTGCTTACAGGCAGACGTTTAACGTACCCACTGTTAGTAAAAGTGACTATTACATCTTCCTGCGGTATGAGGTCTTCAAGGTCAAGTTCCACATGTGAAGCCATGATCTGTGTTCTGCGCTCGTTATTATACTTCTGTTTAAGTTCGACAAGCTCTGATTTTATAATGCCGTATTTCTTCTCATCGCTTTGCAGAATGGACATATACTCGGCAATGAGCCTCATGAGCTCTGCGTACTCATCTTCCACTTTCTGTCTTTCAAGACCAGTGAGCTTCTGCAGGCGCATGTCAAGAATAGCCTTTGCCTGTATCTCATCCAATCCAAAGTTAGCTATTAAACCAGACCTTGCTTCCTCCACGGTTCTGGAAGAACGGATAAGAGAAATAACAGCATCCAGGTGGTCAAGGGCTATTTTCAGACCACGGAGTATATGAGCACGTTCCTCGGCTTTCCTTAGCTGGAACTGCGTACGTTTCTGGATGACATCCATCCTGTGTTCCAGGTATATCTGCAAGATACGCTTAAGATTAAGTTCCAGAGGTACATTGTCAACTAATGCCAGATTAATGATACCAAAAGTTGTCTGCATCTGCGTATGCTTGTACAACTGGTTCAGCACAACGTTCGGATCATTTCCCCTAGTAATTTCTATAACTATGCGGATACCATCACGGTCAGACTCATCCCTCAGATCGGATATACCAACGATCTTTTTCTCCCTGACAAGTAATGCAATATCCTCGATAAGCTTGGACTTGTTTACCTGATATGGTATCTCGCTTACAATTATAGCGCTCTTGTCCTTTCTGATTTCCTCAATGGTAGCCACAGCCCTCAGCTGTATTCTGCCTCTGCCAGTCTCGTAGGCTTCCCTTATGCCCTGCATGCCCAGAATAGTTCCACCAGTTGGAAAATCCGGACCTTTGAGCACTGACATAAGGTCATGTATGCTGGAAGAAGGATTATCGATAAGCATGAGAGTTGCGTCTACCACTTCTCCAAGATTATGAGGAGCCATGTTGGTGGCCATACCTACTGCAATACCAGTAGAACCATTGATCAGCAAGTTTGGCAATTTTGCTGGCAGTACAGTAGGCTCTTCCAAGGAACCATCATAGTTAGGGTTCATCAGGACCGTTTCTTTATCCAGGTCCTGGAGCATTTCATCAGAGATCTTTCCCATGCGTGCCTCAGTGTAACGCATGGCAGCAGCAGAGTCACCATCAATAGAACCGAAGTTACCCTGACCATCTATCAATGGATAACGCAGCGAGAACTCCTGCACCATCCTTACAAGACTTTCATAAACTGCAGAATCACCATGAGGGTGATATTTACCCAGTACATCTCCCACTACACGGGCCGACTTCTTGTAGGGCTTGTCGTGGGTAATGCCTGCTTCATACATGGAATAAAGTATCCTTCTGTGCACAGGTTTCAAGCCATCCCTTGCATCAGGTAGGGCACGTCCTACAATTACACTCATGGCATAATCGATGTAGGAGGTCTTCATTTCGTCCTCTATAAGGACAGGAACTACCTTCTCACCGGTCTCTGTGGGCTGGATACCCAGAGGATTTTCATCCATTCCATTATTTTCTTTATTATCATCTGCCATCTACCACACCTCAGATATCCAGGTTAGTGACCTGTTTGGCATTTTTCATAATGAAGTTCTTACGAGGTTCTACCTCATCACCCATTAGTACAGAGAACATTTCATCAGCAGCAACTGCATCCTCCAAAGTGACCTGCAGTATGGTCCTGGTTTCAGGATTCATTGTAGTTTCCCACAACTGCCCGGGATTCATTTCTCCAAGACCCTTGTAGCGCTGGATATTGACGCCTTTATCTCCTATTTCCTTAAGTTTGGCATTGAGTTCCCTGTCAGAATAGACATAGTGTTCTGCCTGACCTTTTTTGATACGATAGAGAGGAGGCTGTGCGATGTAGACATATCCTTCATCGATCAGTGGACGCATATATCTGAAGAACAAAGTAAGTATAAGAGTTCTTATATGAGCACCGTCCACATCAGCATCGGTCATAATAATGACTCTGTGATACCGAGCCCTGCTTATATCGTAATCATCCCCTATTCCGGTTCCCATGGCAGTT
>MVQW01000171.1 GCA_002067265.1 Methanomethylovorans sp. PtaU1.Bin073
CCTGAGAAACCTACATTTATATCCCTGTCAAGGAAACGCACCATGTCCAGTGTCTCAGCAATCTCATCATATTCACTGCCACTTTTAGAAACTACGTCTAAAAGACTACGCAGTTTTACTCCGCTCATGTTTGGCGGCCTCTGGGTCATTATCCCAAGCCCCATTTTTGCCCGTTCGTAGACGGACATATTTGTGATGTCTTCACCTTTGAAAATGATCTTTCCTTTAACTACTTTATAACCTGAGAATCCCATCAGGGTCATCAGCAAAGCTGATTTACCTGCACCGTTCGGTCCAAAAAGTACATTTTTATAGCCGTCCTCAACATTAAGGTTAATACCATTAAGGATTCGACGGCCCCCAATTTCTACGGTAAGGTCTTGTATCTCCAGCATATATGTCCCCCTTGAGAGAGCGAAGTTATATCCATCGGGTCTTTATTTATAGATTTCCACTTGTTAACGGCGTAAACTTCCGTGCAAGTGAAGTCTTGCATGTGTCAAAAACACAAAAGCATTAAACTCATTTTTTGATTGTGCCTACAACAGGGCATGCATCCAAGGCAAATGACTCATGTGGAGCTTCTGTGTCAAGAGCTTCAGTGAGATCATTGCCAGCTTCATGCAATCCCATGTGCTCTCCTTCTGACCAGAAAACACTCTCAGTTACATCGTATACTTTTCCATTGTACACGACATAAGCCTTTTCTCCATCTTTTCCGTTGTAACGGGCAATCTCTTCAACTGTAAACTCCTGCATTTATAACACTCCTTATACCGAATAACAAAGGAGATTGAAAATGAAAAAGCATAAACCTTTCCCTTTGATTTCATTTTTTATAGTGAACGTGCATATGGAGAAAACAGAAAGAATGGAAGAAAACAGGATTGATATTTTAGAACATATCAGAATGTGATCAATCGTACAATTTTACCATTGAAACATGTTAAATCCCCGCATGATCAAACACATCACCAAATTCACTAAACCCAAATATTCTATAGAATCCAATTGCACTGACCTGGGAATCAAGATATAATTTTTTAATGCCCTCTGATTCAGCTTTTTCGAATAACCTTTTCGTCAAATATCTTCCAATATCCATTCCTCTGTATTGTTTAAGAACGCATATTCTGCCCAGTTTGAAGTATTTTCCATTATAGAATAACCTGCCTGTAGCTATTGGTATGTTGTTATCAAATACCAGTAAATGGTGTGCTTGTTCGTCGAATTCATCCCTTTCCATTGATTCTGGAACCTTTTGTTCCTCGACAAACACTGCCGTCCTTACTTTGAAGGCTTCTTCAAATCCTTCTTTTCCATTAATCCATTTATAATTCATGAGTTCACATAGTCCAGATTATGATTATGGATAATGTATTTGCACATTTCACTACTATAATCAAATATTATTTGAGAGTAAAATAGAAGCACACATTTGATATAATATTCATTTTAAAGATATATAAAAGATAGATTGCTGAAAAACAGTATACAGCTTCCAAAAAATTGCTGCTTATTATAAAAACGAAAGCCTTATTTAATGTTTGGAATTTATGCTAACTTATCCATAACTAAAGGCTAGGTGATCTATTTTGAAAAAAATGTTCAACTTTATATTATTGGCACTGCTCGTCGTGTCTTTGGTAGCGATTTCCGGATGTGCCGACAAAACTGCAAATGAGAACACAAATCAGACTGCAGAACAGGCAGTAGCATCTGCCGGAACAGTTAATGAAAAAGTGTACGTAATTGGAACAGAACCATATTTCCCACCATTCGAATATGCTGATGCAAATGCCAGCAGCGAGATAATTGGTTTTGATGTTGACCTCATGAACGCCATAGCTGCAGATCAGGGATTTAAGGTAGAATGGAAAGACCTTGAATTCGATGCTCTGATTCCAGCGCTGCAGTCTGGACAGATCGACATAATCGTTTCAGGTATGACCATAACAGCCGAACGTGAAGAAGCTGTAGACTTTACAGAACCTTATATCAACGCAGGTTTAGCCCTTGCAGTAGCTTCCAACAATGAAGAAATAAAAAGTGTTGATGACCTGAAAGGCAAGGTCGCTGCTGTACAACAAGGTTCAACCGGTTCCCAAGAAGCTGAAAAATTGAAAGCAGAAGGTAAGATAGGAGATATAATCTACCTTGCACATGTGAATGATATAATTCTGAACATCCAGAACGGCCGTGCAGACTTCACAATAAATGATCTGCCAGTCACTCAGGCTTATATGAGCCAGAATCCTGGTGTAATAAAGATCGTGGATGATGAAATTACCAGTGATGCCTATGGATTTGCTGTAAAAACTGGTAACACAGAACTTCTGACCATGTTGAACCAGGGTCTTGAGAACGTCAAGAAAAATGGAACATATGATCAGATAATGGATAAATATTTCTAAAAAACATCTTAGTGGCATGCAACAAATGTTGCATGTCATGGTTTTATCAAATCCGAGATGGTTGAGTATATATCGGAGTAGCCTTCATCGCTATGTTTATATTTAGCCAGGTATTGGCTATAAAAGCAGTTTTTCAATAATTTCCAATACATGCCGAGGTAGTAAAATTGTCTCTGTTGGATACATATCTTAGTCACATAGTAAAAGTGTTCCCTGACCTTCTTCTAGGATCCATGGTGACAATAGAGGTTACAAGCCTGGGCGTATTTTTTGGTCTGATACTGGGGACAGTAGCAGGACTTGGAAAATTGTCCAGAAACAAATTTTTACGTTTGCCATCTATTGCTTATGTAGATTTTATCAGAGGAACACCTCTTCTGGTACAGATACTTCTTTTTTACTACGGCATTCCAGGACTTTTCTCAAATGTAACAGGCAGACCTCTGTCTATTGATCCTATTCTTGCAGGTATCATTGTGTGCAGTATAAATAGTGGTGCCTACATTGCAGAAATCGTGCGTGCAGGTGTTCAGTCTATTGACAGAGGTCAGATGGAAGCAGCTCGCTCATTAGGAATGACAGAAAGAATGGCTATGAAAGAGATCATTCTTCCTCAGGCATTCAGGAGAATAGTGCCACCTCTTGGTAATGAATTTATAGCACTTCTTAAGGACTCATCTCTTTTAGCTGTCATCGGAGTGCATGAATTGCTAAAGAATGGCCAACTTTACATTTCAAGGACCTTTGCATCCTTTCCAGTGTACATAGCTATAGCCCTTATGTATCTTATTATGACCATTGCAATATCCAGGCTTGTTGCATATTCAGAGAGGAGGCTTGGTGTTAGTGATAGTAATTAAAGATCTCTATAAAAGCTTTGGAGACCTCCAGGTCCTTAAAGGCATATCAGTTCAGGTGAAGGATAGTGAGGTTGTTTGTGTTATAGG
>MVQW01000172.1 GCA_002067265.1 Methanomethylovorans sp. PtaU1.Bin073
AGTGTAGAAATATTAATATATAAGAAATAATCTTTATACTAATTACCTACAATGAAAAACGGGAATGACATTGGTGGTGCGCTTTGAGCCCCTCCACAGGGCTACAAAACGAATTGGTTTGCACAAGAAGAATGTGATGAAAGGAGCATAAAATCCCCTCAAATTCCCGTCAAACAATTGCTCCAACTCACATTCTTCAACAATTCTTAAAAAGTAAATTTTCTTGGAATTGATCCTTTGCAGATTCAAGACAAATTTCCCAAGTTTATTTAGAAGCAGAGTCTAAAAGCTCCTCCTCAAAGTCATCCAGAAGCCTATCCATTTTATTATACCAATCGTGTATATTCTGTTTAAGCATTTCCTTGAACTGCATTGGTGGAATGGCAACGTATTCGTAATAATAGCCACCTATCTGAATAGACTTTGTTTCTCTGTAAACCAGGCCAACAGCGATAAGATTTTGCAATGAACGATATGCTGTACTCCGCTCCCTCTGCAAAAAATCACCCAATTCTTCAGCCGTCATGGGACCTTGCTCGAAGAGCTTTTTGTAGGCCAGCAAGTCAAGATTCTTCAGTCCCAGAACACATTTTGCCACATCATCACATTTACAGTTTGCCCGGAGCATTTCATGAATGGAACTTGCCATTTTGTGCCTCTCTATTAGAACAATGTAAAAGCATAAACAATTGTACAGTTTGTACAAAACCATAACATCGATAGTTATATATATAGTTTCTCTGAACTCATCATATCTTGAAACCCATTATACCAGAGAATGAGCGTTCTGCAGAACCTCTTGATACAGAAATGATCATATATCATCCGGATATGAAGCGTGCGAATGAGTGGATACTGACCGAGTACCAACCACCTGATCGGGATTTCTGCATATTTGTACCCTGTGCAAAAAAGAAGCCATATCATGAAAGCCCATCGCACAAAATATTTGACAGATTGATTTTTGGAATACTGGAATCCGAAATGGTGCATATTGTAGTATTCGGCACATGTGGCATCACCCCCCGAGAACTAGATACCCAATATCCATTCATGGACTATCAATTCATGATGGGAAAATGCAATGTGTCAAAGATAAAGCGTGATTTTATCAAGATGGAAAGTGAAAGAATTGCACGTTACCTTGAAAAAACAAAAAACAATTACAAATATAGAATAGCATATTGTATAGGAGACTTCAGAACAGCAATGGAAAAAGCTGTTGAAATGACATCTATACCTGTCACGATAGTTCCAAAAATAGAAACTATAGAGAAGAACATCCAGCCAACTAAGAATTTTATCTACGGAAGCCTCAATCAGAAAGACTATTTACAGGATCTGGCAGAAGCTATTAGCAAACCTCTTGGTAAATTAGTAGAACATATCGATGAAAAAGAAGAAGTAATCAATGATAACGACTGGTATGTGCTATAATCATTGACACTAAAATAAAAAAAGTGTGATATAGTCACAAACTAATTCAAATTATTCCAGATATGGAGATTGAGCAAGAACTTGCATACCACTATCGCTAATATTGAGAACACGAACTTCGTTGATAGTTCCGGAACCCCTCATCTTCATAACATAGATAGAGCGTTGAAGGTTGTTTCCTGCAATAATTCTTCCCAACTTTATAACCGAATCGGCTCCGTATTCCACCATTTCATCAAGCCCGTACATAGCTCCTACTGTAATAACAGAAGTAACATCATGCTTCCGGAATACGCCAAATACGTCATCTATGAGTGTCCTTAGCTTATAATTGGATTCAATTGCAAGGAATAGAGCTTCAATAGAGTCGATAAATATCCGAGTAGGTTTAAGTTCCTCGATCTTGCTTTCCACAAGTTTCTTAAAACTCTTGATTAGTTCAGATGGTGCTATCTCCACGCTTTTCTGTAACCTCAGACTTGGGTCTGTGATATCGACAAAGACTAGCAAACCTTTCTTAACATAGTCTTCTAATTCCCAGCCAAATGAAGTATTCATTTCCCGGACAATGGACTTTGATTCCTCAGAAGTGATTATACACATCACTTTTTCGCCTTTCTTTGCTCCTTCAAGGATAAACTGAGTTCCAAATATTGTCTTTCCTGTACCTGAATCACCAGACACCACGTTTGCCGTACCTTTGAAATATCCGCCACGTAGCATCTCATCCAGTCCCGGAATACCCGTATTTACCCTTTCTTTGATATCTGCGTTAACCATTTAACCACCTATGAAAGTCTAGGCACATTTATTAGTTCATTTGTAACTTTTTAATGCTATCGTCAATGACTCAAATGAATTCATGTATATATTTACCATTATAATATATAAAATAGTGTTTTGCATTGGAGGAGAGACTAAAGAAGTATACAATCCATTCATTAGACTAACATCGAATTATTCTGGTTTATCATTGCAAAAGCAAGGCTTAATATTGTTCAAAAGAAATAAACAGTTTTCTAGTGTATAGAGAAATAGCAGAGACTACAATAGCATTATTTTAACTCAGGAAATAAGTATAAAGTAGGCATCACAGTTAACCCTCGAATATCCACTCAATAAATGACAATCTTGTAAGATATAACTCTTATTCCAAAGAACAAAAGGTGAAGATCATGGCAGATATAGAAGAAATCGAAAATAGCAAGAAGGAAATTATTCAAAAAGTGGTTGCAGGAGAGATATCTTTCCGAAACATCGAAAAAGTGGCAACAACAGTGGATTCAGCAATATCCATCCGCAGAAATGCTCTAGAAGAGATCACTAAAACCAGATTTGAAAATATACAGCATTACACACTCGACACTGCGATGGCAACAAAGCGCAATATCGAAAATATGATCGGTGCTGTACAGATACCTCTCGGAGTAGCAGGTCCTGTAAAAATAAGTGGAGAATTTGCCAAGGGGGATTTCTATTTACCCCTTGCAACTACTGAAGGAGCACTAGTGGCAAGCACCAATAGAGGATGTTCGGCCATCTACGGCTCAGGTGGAGCAAATGTGCGCATTTTCCACGAAGGAATGACCAGAGCACCGGTGTTTAAACTTAAGGATGTAGTTCAAGCAAAAGAATTTGTAGATTGGATAAGAAGACCAGACATCTTTGCTCAGATGAAGGAAAAAGCAGAAGGAACTACAAGATTTGGCAAGTTATTATATGTGGAACCCTATGTTACAGGAAATACAGTATATCTGCGATTCGTATTTGACACTAAAGATGCTATGGGAATGAACATGGTGACAATCGCAACTGAAGCTATTACACACCTCATACAAGACGAGTTTGGTGCTATACCCCTATCAGCTTCCGGCAACATGTGCACAGACAAAAAACCAGCAGCCATCAATTCAATACTTGGCAGAGGCAAGACAGTAATAGCCGATATCACAATCCCGGCAAAAATTGTAGAAGAAAAACTTAAATGTAAGCCTGAAATGATGGCTGAAGTAAATTATCGTAAAAACTTGCTTGGATCTGCACGTGCCGGAGCTCTCGGATTCAATGCACATTCCGCCAATATAGTAGCTGCATTGTTCCTGGCATGTGGACAGGATGCAGCCCATGTTGTAGAGGGTAGTACAGCAATTACAACAATCGAAGTTACAAAAAGTGGTGATCTTTATTGTTCAGTGACAATGCCAGCTTTACCTGTGGGTACTGTGGGAGGAGGTACTGGACTAGGTAGCCAGAAAGATTGCTTGAAACTTCTGGGTGTGCAAGGGCCAGGAGAACCAGCCGGTTCCAATTCTAAGAAATTTGCTGAGATCGTTGCTGCAGGAGTGCTAGCAGGAGAGATATCACTTATCGCAGCTCAGGCGGCAGGTCATCTTGCCAGAGCCCATGCAGAACTTGGCAGATAAAGAGAAAAAAGAACGTCAAGATATTTGCAGGATAACCTGCAATATTTTATCCGTTTTTAAAGACTATCTTTTGCCTGCTGCAGCTTTTGAGTACATTCTTCCATTTTTCGGGCAGCTTCCAGGATTTTTTCCGCTACTTCATCATACCCGGCTTCTCCGATCTTCCTGCCCCACTCATTAAAGCTCTTCACGTGGCTTTCATTATGCTCTATCCAGTGTTCCATGAGATGGTGTATCCTATGTTTGTCGATATTTTCTGTCAATAAATCACTTCCTTTCATAACTCCCGCGGATCGGTGATGCAGCCATTGATAGCTGAGGCTGCAGCTGTGGCGGGCGATACTAGATAAACATAACCTCCGGAGCCCATGCGCCCTCTGAAATTACGGTTAGCTGTAGATAAGCAGACCTCACCCTGGGCTATAACACCCATATGACCACCCAGACATGGTCCACACCCAGGCATACCAACAGTAGCTCCTGCCTCAAGCAGTGTAGTAAGCGTACCGTTAATTGAAGCCTCTTTCATCACTTCTCTAGAAGCGGGAATGATAATTGTCCTTACTGCAACCTTTTCACCTTTCAGGATACTCGCAGCAAGCTCCAGATCTTCGAGTCTTCCGTTGGTGCAGGTACCTATAAAGATCTGATCAA
>MVQW01000173.1 GCA_002067265.1 Methanomethylovorans sp. PtaU1.Bin073
CCATATCTGCGTGTTGTAGAACCATCTACCTGGAAAAAAGGATCGAATATTCTGTCCATATTTTCTTTGGATATGCCAATACCAGTATCTGCAACAGAGATTTTTACATTAGCCCTATCCTGTATGGCAGTGATGATCACTGTTCCTTTGGAAGGCGTGAACTTTATGGCATTTTCCACCAGATTATAAATGATCTCTTTGAACTTGAGGATATCCGCAGTTATTTCAGATAAATGCACATCGATATCCACAATCAATTCAATGCCCTTTCTGTTAGCCATTACCTGCATCATTGTGCATGTATCATGAATAGCATCATGCAAATTGAATTTTGTATAGGTAAGATCCTTGCGACCATGTTCAACATTGGAGATCTCCAGTATTCTATTAATGATATTCAAAAGTAAATAGCCACTTTCATTAATAATACCAATATACTTTTTCTGTTCCTTACTGATCTCACCCAAATCTCCTTGCAGCAGCAGGTCAGAGAAACCAATAATCGAATTTAAAGGTGTTTTCAGTTCATGGCTCGTATTGGATAAAAATTCACTCTTGCTGCGGTTAGCCTCATCTGAAAGCATTTTTGCTTTGAGCAAAGCTTGTTCCACTTGCTTGCGCTCGGTAATGTCCCTGAAAAAGATAAGTGCCCCATTAAGGCCATCGTAATTGAGAGGCATAACTGATAGCTCGACTGCAAAAGATGTACCATCAAGCCTGAGATAGACCTCCTCAATAGTTGGTACGCTTTGTTGCTCATTATTAACAAGATGCATCCTTTCACGGACCATATCACGATAATCTGGATGAATGCGCTCGAGAATCGATTTCCCTAACAATTGTTCCTGAGATTCAGCTCCAAATAAACGCAGTGCAGCAGGATTAAGATAAGTAAAGCAATCTCCTGTCTGGACGAAAATGGCTTCGGGTGCATTTTCAACCAGCTTCCTAAAGCGCGCCTCACTCTGAAGAAGAGACTTCTGAGACTCCCTCTCCTCTGTCTGATCGCGAAATACTAATACAACTCCAGTAATCTCACCCCTCTCATTTACAATTGGGGAGCCACTGTCAGCAATGGGTATCTCTCTATTGTCCTTTGAGATCAGCAGTGTATGATTTGCCAGACCTACTATCTGGCCTTCCCTCAATACTTTGCGAACAGGTATCTCAACCTGCTGTCTTGTATCTTCGTTGATGATATTGAATACTTCTTCAAGCGGTTTTCCCATGGCTTCCATTTCTGACCAGCCGGTCAGCTTTTCAGCAACATGGTTCATTTGCCGTAAATATCCGTTAGTATCAGTAGTAATGACCCCGTCACCGATACTATATAAGGTAGTCCTGAAGAGTTCTTCACTCTCCCGAAGAGCCTTTTCTGCAAGCTTGCGTTTAGTTATATTCCTTGCGAAAGAAACAGAGAATAGTTTCCCTTCATACTCAATATAGGTTATAGTAACATCTACAGGAAATACAGTACCATCCTTTCTGCGGTGGATAGTTTCTATTGTTCCCGACTTCATTTGCCGCATTTTTTTCCTGTGTTCAAGCCATTTTTCAAAAGTAAATGTGGGATCAATATCCAATACAGTCATTTGACATAGTTCCTCACGTGAATATCCCAGCGATTCACACGCATGATCATTCACACTTATTATGTTTCCATCTTCATCAATGCGGAATATACCAATCGTTGCCTGATCAATAAAGAACTGGTTCAGGCGAAGTTCCTGTTCAACCCTATTACGCTCTGTTATGTCATTTATAATGGAGAAAAGGAGCGTTTTTCCTTTCATAATAATTGGGCTGCTGAAAACTTCTACATCCCTTACAGAACCATCGGCCAAACGATGATTGAAGAAAAAATGATTTATTTGATGTTTTGTAGCACAGTCCAGTTTTTCTTTTACTTCAGAAGGAGGCAGTGCATTAATCTCTGCAATATTCTTACACCTTAATTCTTCATATGCCCAACCGTAGAAAGATACTGCTGCAGGATTTGCATCTATAATAGCACCCGTTTCAGGATCTAGGATCAGCATAGCAGAGTGAGTGTTTTCAAACAGGCTATGATAGCGTGACTCACTTTCTCTTAGTGCTTCCTCTACCTTCTTTTTCTCGGTGATATCTGTAATGAAGCCTTCGATAGCTATTACGTTCCCATTGTCGTCATAGATACCTTTCCCCTGTTCCCATACCCATTTTATCTCTCCGGTTGCAGTGGTTATAGAATATTCATCCTGGAATGTTTCTTTTTCTGCAAGAGCTTCCTGCCATTTTTTCCATATTCTCTCCCTGTTTTCGGGAATGATCAGATCATTAAAAGCGAGACCCTTACTGTTGATGATAGCTTCCGGCTCATAACCTGTTAATTTATAGCAGCCTTCTGAAACAAATCTCATGGTCCAGTCCCGGTCATTGTCACACCTGTATGCCATCCCAGGGAGGTTAGAAAGAAGCAGCTCGTAGTTGATTTCACACTCTACCTCGTTTTTTTCACTATCTGTACGACATTTTTTTGAGAGGCTATGATTGTAGCATGCCAATTCAATTGTCGAACACAATTGTTCATCTGAAAAAGGTGGCACCAAACAGCCATATACATGTATTTTGTCCAGAGATCCAAATAAACTGTCATCTATTGAAGGAGTGACAAAAATTAGAGGAAGAATATTTGAGATGACACACAGAGCTTCATTTTGTCCAATGTCTCTAATTACGCCTTTGGTTATATTCAATAGCACAACATCGTACTGTTTTGCTTTGATCTGTTCTAGTGTATTTATAAGAGGAAAAGGGCTACTCAAAGGAAGATAACCATTGCATTCAAGCTGGTGAAGCAGTGCTGATGGCTTACTAACAGAGTTCTGTAAAACCAATACTTTTTTCACAGGTTATCCTCACTAATATTTCAAAATAGTTTTTTATCTAAACATATATAAAAATGTGTTTTGCTGTCCTCTTTGTATAACTCATATTGAATAGAAATGTAAGCAGAATAGGCTTTGAAACAGCCTTGCAATATTAATATAATAGGAATCATCCACCAAAAAAGAAGGAAAACTGTAAAATAAATATGCGGCAACTGAGGAAAAACAGACTTTTTTGATATAAACTCTTGTTTGAACTGATTTTTAAAGCAACTTGAAGTTTGTAAATGCTAATGACACATAAAAATCATAATTAAAGAATATATTTCATGTTGTCTTCCAACTAATATAAAAATGTTCTTGAGGGGGACTTGAGAAAAGAGAATACTTTGTCAAAGGAATAAGCAGTCCCTAGATACTAAAATATTTTATTTTCTTTTGTAGTTCATTTTTCTTCCACTTAGATGACCAAAAAAGGAGAAAATACCCTTTTCTTAGCGATTTTATACACATATAAAGAGAATAAAATTGACTTATCGACTAATAAAAGTAAAATGTTGACCCCGTTGTTTTAGATAATTTTAAATATGATAACCTAGTACATAGGATTCCGATGTACTATAAATCATAAAAAACAAGCAATAATATAGTACACACATACTAAAAACCAAGGTGAAATCAATGCGTCAGGTAGCAATTTATGGAAAGGGAGGAATCGGGAAGTCAACAACTACCCAGAACCTCACAGCAGCTCTTGCAACAATGGGAAAGAAGATACTGTTAGTAGGATGTGACCCTAAGGCCGACTCAACAAGAATGCTTCTTGGAGGCCTTAACCAGAAGACAGTACTTGACACTTTAAGGGCAGAAGGTGACGAATCCATCGAACTCGACCAGCTCCTGCAACCGGGATTTGGAGGTATAAAGTGTGTCGAATCAGGCGGACCTGAACCAGGCGTAGGCTGTGCTGGAAGAGGTATTATCACTTCTATTGGCCTTCTTGAGAACCTTGGTGCATACGAGGACAACCTTGACTATGTCTTTTACGACGTACTGGGTGATGTCGTATGTGGAGGATTCGCAATGCCTATTCGTGAAGGAAAGGCACAGGAGATCTACATTGTAGCCAGCGGAGAACTCATGGCCATCTATGCAGCAAACAACATCTGTAAGGGTATCCAGAAGTACGCAAAGGGCGGTGCTCGCCTTGGCGGAATCATCTGTAACAGCAGAAAGGTAGATGGAGAACGTGAGCTTCTTGAAGCTTTCGCACAGAGGCTTGGAAGCAAGCTCATCCACTTCGTCCCAAGAGACAACATCGTCCAGCGTGCAGAGATCAACAGGAAGACCGTTATCGACTATGACCCGAACTGCCAGCAGGCACAGGAATATCTGACACTTGCCAGCAACATCGAGAACAATGACAAGTTCGTCGTCCCGACACCGCTACCAATGGACGACCTGGAAGCAATGATGGTGGAATTCGGTATAATCGAACTGTGAGGTGGAACAAATGCAGATGATCCGTGCAATAGTCAGACCAAACAAGGTATCCGACATCGTTGAAGCTCTTGAGAAGGAAGGGTTCGTATCCCTTACCAAGGCAGATGTATTCGGAAGAGGAAAACAAAAGGGTATCCACACAGGAGATGTCCACTTTGACGAACTCCCAAAGACAATGCTCATGATGGTCGTTGATGATGAGTGCAAGTCAAAGGTAGTAGACATAATAATGAGTTCAGCTCACACAGGCAAGTACGGAGACGGAAAGATATTCGTAAACCCTGTGGAAAGCGCTTACACAATCCGTACAGGCGAATGCGAACTCTAAAGGGAAGGGGATCGATATGAAGGAAATAACGGCAATAATTCGCATGAACAAGGTGCAGAAGACCATTGATGCACTTTCTGAGTGCGGATATCCCTCCTTCACCGTAGATAAGGTGATGGGAAGAGGAAAGCAAAAGGGGCTCTGCTATGAGTTCGAGCCACCACTTCCAGAACAACAGGGTGTCACTGCAAAGAACTGCATACCTTTCGTCCCTAAGCGCATGTTAACGATCGTTGTCGATGATAAGGCCGCAGATAAGATAGTCCAGCGCATAATCAGCGTCAATCAGACAGGCCACACAGGAGACGGAAAGATCTTCGTGACGGATATACCTGAAGCATACAGGATAAGAACAAGAGAAGAAGGCGAGACCACTGTCGAGAGGAACGAACAATGAGCTCTGAGATAGAATCCACACAGAATGTCATCGACGAGATGATGAAGGTCTATCCTAAGAAGGTCGCCAAGGACAGAAGACAGCACTTTGTGGTCAAGGATTCCTGTGCCACCGAGCAGCATATCGAAGCCAATGCCAAGACAATACCAGGCATAATGACAAACCGTGGCTGTGCCTATGCCGGCGGTAAGGGTGTGGTAATGGGTCCTATCAAGGATATCGTCCACATCACACACGGACCGATCGGCTGCGGATATTACACCTGGGGAACCAGGCGTAACATGGCGAAGGCCGAGAAGGGGGGAGATAACTACATACAGTACTGTTTCTCCACCGACATGCAGGAAACAGACATCGTGTTCGGCGGTGAGAAGAAACTCAAGGCAGCAATAGACGATGCTGTAAGGATATTCAAGCCAGGTGCTATTTCCATTTGTGCAACATGTCCGGTAGGACTTATCGGTGACGATATAGAGTCCGTGGCACGTAATGCCGAGAAGGAACACGGTATCAAGGTAATGGCACTCCGATGCGAAGGTTACAGAGGTGTCAGCCAGTCAGCCGGACACCACATTGCAAGTAATGTTCTCATGGAACACCTGATAGGTACTGAGAAGCTGGAAAATCCAACTCCCTTTGACATCAACATCTTCGGTGAATACAATATAGGTGGTGACCTTTGGGAAGTAAAGCCCCTCTTTGAGAAGATCGGATACCGTATCGTTTCATCATTCACAGGAGACGGTTCATTCCACAGTCTCGCAAAGGCCAACCAGGCAAAGCTCAGCATCCTGCTCTGCCACAGGTCAATCAACTACACCAACCGTATGATGGAACAGAAGTACGGAGTCCCATGGCTCAAGGTCAACTACATAGGAGTTGAGGGTACAACCAAGTCACTAAGGAAGATGGCACAGTTCTTCGATAATCCTGAGCTTACCAGGAAGACAGAGGAAGTAATTGCAGAAGAAACAGCAAAGATAATGCCAGAACTTGAGAAGTATAGGAGGAAGCTTGAAGGCAAGAAGGTATTCATCTACGCAGGCGGATCAAGGTCCCACCACTACCAGACCCTCTTTGAAGAACTTGGTATGAAGGTCTTGCTTGCAGGATACCAGTTCGCCCACCGTGATGACTACGAAGGTCGAGCCATCCTCGATACCATAAAGGAAAAGGCCTCCAGCGGAATCCTTGAAGACCTGCACTATGAGAGGGAAGAAGGATTCGAACCTGCGATCAGTGAAGAGCGTATGGCAGAACTCAAG
>MVQW01000174.1 GCA_002067265.1 Methanomethylovorans sp. PtaU1.Bin073
GCATGGATTACTGTTAACAAGCTCGAAGAACTAGCATCCATGGAAGAAGTAAGGAAGATTCGGACTGCACTACCTCCTGTTATAAATGTCGGGTCTGTGAACACCCAGGGAGATGACATCCACGGAACTGCCAATGTAAGAGCCGATTATGGTCAAGACGGAACTGGTATCAAGATAGGAGTGATTTCAGATGGTGTAGATCATCTTGCTGATTCCCAGGCTTCCGGTGATCTGCCGGCCGATGTTACTGTACTAAGTAACAGTTATGGAGGTGATGAGGGTACTGCTATGCTGGAGATAATACATGATATGGTACCCGGTGCAAAGCTTTATTTCCATGACTGTGGCGCAAACACAATAGCATTCAACAAAGCCATGGATAATCTGGCAGCAGCAGGCTGCAATATTATAGTAGATGATATCTTATGGTTTACTGAACCATATTTTGAAGATGGAGAAAATGAAAATGTAGCAGCCCACATGGCAAATTTAGTTAACAGCACTAATATACTATTTGTATCTTCAGCCGGTAATCATGCGGCTAGACATTATCAGGGAACATATGTCAATAATGGAAACAATTTGCATGAAAAGTATTTCACATTGCTAATGAAACCCGGGAGTGAAATTGAAGTCTACCTTCAATGGGATGATCCATTTACATCTTCTTCAAACGACTATGACCTTTATCTGACAGATGAAAATGACATTGTTGTTATGGATTCAACAGACCCGCAGAATGGTACGTCTGGTCATAATAATCCCTTTGAGTACATGAAATTCACAAACCCAGGTCCGGAACAAGAATACTACATCCTAATAGAGAACTATGATGGCCTGGCAGCAACAAGGACTTTGGAGCTGTTCTTTTTCAATTCAACCGATGCTATACTTGATAAGACAAATCTTGTGACAGAGGATTCTATATTCGGACATCCTGCCATTCCACCTGTTATTGCTGTTGCTGCAATATCTTCCTTTGATGAAAATCATGATGATGTCCAATACTTCTCTTCAGAGGGACCAGTGACAATTGCGCATCCTGTAGCATCTCAGAGACAGAAACCAGATATCTGTGGAGTGGACGAAGTCAACATCAGCGGAGCTGGAGAATTTGGTGAATTATATAACAATAGCTGGTACTTCCCAGGAACCAGCGCTGCAGCTCCACATGTAGCGGCAGTGGCTGCACAAATATGGACTAGCAATCCGTCAATGACAGCTATAGAAGTACGCAACATATTGCTTTCTGATGCCACTGATGATATCGACACATACGGCATTGGATTTGATTATATCTCTGGTTATGGAATAGCCAATGCGTCCAAATATTTCATAAATGTAATTGGTGACATAAAACCACCCACATCTGTAACAGATCTTCAAGAAACTGGAATCAGCCCAAGCTGGATAAGATGGACATGGACAAATCCAACGGATGTAGACTTCAAACATGTAATGGTGTATATTGATGGTTTATTTGTCACAAACACAACTGAAGAGTTCTACAACTCAACCGGATTGACCATAGGAATGGAACATACCATAAGTACCAAAACCGTGGACATTTCTGGAAATATAAATGAAACGTGGACTAATGACTCGGCAATAACTTCACCAGTCAATGGCTTTACTGTGGAACTTGCCAGTCGCTTAAAGGGAGAAATATTTAATGTGGCTGTAACAGAAGATTATGCTTATGCTGCAGATAATGAAACATTCATTATAATAGACATTACTGACCCCGCATCACCGACCCTTATAGGCAGTTATGAGACAGAGGATCCAATATATGATATAGAGGTGGCAGACAACTACGCTTATGTAGCTAACTATAGAGATGGTCTTACTATATTGAATGTCACAGACCCAACATCTCCAGAGCTAATAAGTAATTATAATGCAACTGCTTTGACATCCGATGTTGCTGTAAAAGACAATTATGTATGCCTTGCAGACAATTATAATGGACTTGTAATACTCAATATAACGGACCCAATATTACCAATGCCTGCAGGCATTTATGACACCGCTGGCTTTGCTGAAGGACTGACCATAGAAGGCAACTATGCATATGTTGCCGACAGTGTCAATGGTCTCGTAATAGTGAACATTACTGACCCAGTATTACCTAAACTTGTTGGAAGCTATGACACTGTTGGTAAGGCAGAGGATGTTACGGTCTCTGATAGATATGCCTATGTAGCTGATGGCGATGATGGACTTATAATCCTGGATATCAGTGACCCTGTATCTCCAAAACTTATTGGAAATTATAACACTTCTGGCTATGCTTACTCTACTGCCGTATCCGGGAATTATGCATACATAGCTGACCGTTACAATGGTCTCGTGATACTGGATATTACTAATCCTTCCTTGCCGGTACTGGCTGGCAGTTATAATACTGCAGAGAATTGGGTAACTGATGTTGCTGTAGTAGACAATTATGCATATGTTGCTGACACTTTTAATGGACTTGGAATCCTTCAAGTGACACCAGGACCGGATATCACCCCGCCTTTATCTGTAACAAACCTGCAAGAAACAGGAATCGGTTCAAGCTGGATCAACTGGACATGGACAAAACCTATAGATATGGATTTTGAACATGTAATGGTATACCTTGACGCTGTATTTGTCGCAAATACATCTGAAGAATTCTATAATGCAACCGAGTTGGCTGAAGGAACATTACATACCATAAGTACCAAAACCGTAGACACTTCCGGGAACATCAATCCTTCATGGATGAATGATTCAGCAACAACAACCGCACCATTGACCATTTCCGAACTCTCTGGAAAAGATATCACTTCAAGTTCCATAACATTAACATGGACAAACTCCCCCGATATAACTGTTGTTGAGATCTACAGGAATAACATTGTCATTGGAAACGTGACCGGATCAACTTCCTATTTGGACAGTAATCTGGCCAGTGATACCACTTATAACTATAGTCTTATCCCGTACAATATAGATGATTTGGAAGGGAAAGCGGTCAATGTTAGCCTGAAAACCAAGTCTTCCATTAGTGGTGGTGGAGGCGGTGGCGGAAGCAGCACTAGTAAAAAGAGTAGTAGCAGCGGAGGAGGTGGAGGCGGCGGTGCAGGAAGTGCCGAAGACTTTGCAAATGTAGCAATGAAAGATGTTGATACACAATATCTTAAAATAGATACTAATGTCACCTACGAGTTCTCAAGGGAGGGTAATCCCATACAATCGATCAGCTTCTATTCCCTTAAGAATTCGGGAGAGATCACATCGACTATAGAAGT
>MVQW01000175.1 GCA_002067265.1 Methanomethylovorans sp. PtaU1.Bin073
CCGAATTATTTAAATATAATCGAATGTGATGATATGGTGTTAAGTGGGACATATGGGGAAAATATCTTTGTCTCATACGGCTTTTTTATGTTGAACACATCGCAAAGAGATCTATCAGACCATGTCTTTGAATAATTTAATCATCCGAGGTGCCAAAGAGCATAATCTTAAGAACATCGACCTGACACTACCCAGGGACAAACTCATAGTTATTACGGGGCTTAGTGGTTCGGGTAAATCATCTCTGGCTTTTGACACCATATATGCCGAAGGGCAGCGCAGATATGTAGAATCATTATCAGCCTACGCCCGCCAGTTCCTGGGGCTCATGGAAAAACCCGATGTGGAATACATAGAAGGTTTATCACCGGCCATTTCGATCGAGCAGAAGACCACAAGCAAGAATCCCAGGTCCACAGTAGGTACTGTTACCGAAATATATGATTACCTGAGACTTCTGTACGCCCGCATAGGCATTCGCCACTGCCCAGACTGTGGAAGAATAATAGAACCTCAGAGCGTAGACCAGATAGTAGACAGTATAATGAAGATAAAAGAAGGCTCAAAGATCCACATACTCTCTCCTCTTGTTCGGGAAAGGAAAGGAGAATATAAGAAACTGATCGCAGACCTGCTGGCAGACGGCTTTTCAAGAGTACGCATTGACGGAGAGATATATTCTCTTGAAGAAGCAAAGGATGTAGAGCTTGGTAGATATTACAAGCACAATATTGATATTGTTGTTGACAGGCTTGTTATCAAGGAAGGTATTCGGGATAGGCTTGCTGAGGACGTGGAGACATCACTGGAAAAAAGTGGGGGCACTGTAACAGTGCAAATCCTTGATGGAGATGATCTTACCTTCAGTGAAAAAATGGCCTGTCCGGAATGTGGAACTGGGTTTGAGGACCTTGAACCTTCTGCATTCTCATTCAATAGCCCTCAGGGAGCATGCCCGGAATGTCATGGCCTTGGAACTTCCATGGAGTTTGACCCTGATCTGATCGTACTGGACAAATCCCTGAGCCTGCGTGAAGGTGCTGTGGAGCCCTGGAGCACTGCTGATGGTTATTACATGCAATCATTAGAATCCCTGGCAAAGCATATGGGATTCTCCATGGATACACCATACGAGCAACTGCCTGAAAAGGCAAAGCATGCGATAATGTATGGTACGAATGAATACATTCCCTATGTCCATGTCGGCCGTACCGGAGGCGTGTGGCAACACACTGGCAGATTCAAGGGAGTTATCGCTAATATATCCAAAACCTATGAAAATACAGAATCTGAGAACACAAAAGAAAAAATGGCACGGTACATCAGTACCAAACCATGTTTGGTGTGCAATGGAAAAAGACTCAAGCCTTCAAGTCTTGCAGTTACCATTGATGGAAAGAACATAATCGATATCACAGACATGTCAGTGGAAGAAACTCTGTACTTCTTCCAGAATGTTGAAACAAAGCTCAATGAAAGGGAATACACCATTTCCCGCCTGATTCTTAAAGAGATCAAAGCAAGATTGGGATTCCTAATGGATGTTGGTCTTGATTACCTGACACTAAGCAGGTCATCAGCTACACTCTCAGGAGGAGAGGCACAGCGTATCAGACTAGCCACACAGATTGGGTCCAGTCTTATGGGAGTGCTGTATATCCTAGATGAACCCAGCATAGGACTCCATCAGAGAGATAATCTGAGGCTCATTAATACGCTGAAACATCTTCGGGATATAGGGAACACTGTCCTAGTAGTAGAGCATGATGATGAGACTATTGAAAGTGCCGACCATGTTGTAGATATGGGACCTGGTGCTGGTATTCACGGTGGGGAAATCGTTGCAGAAGGCACACCTCAACAGATTATGGAAAACAAGAACTCTCTTACCGGGAAATACATGAGTGGAGAACTTAGCATAGAAGTTCCGAAAAAACGACGGAAACCTACAGGTAAACTTAGTCTCTACGGTGCCAATGAGAACAATCTCAAAAATCTGGATGTAGAATTCCCCCTTGGTACCATGTTGTGTATTACGGGGGTATCCGGTTCCGGAAAAAGCACACTTATAAATGAAACTCTCAACAAGGTGCTGGCAAAAGAGCTTAACAGGGCCAGGGAAAGACCTGGAAAATATAGGTCTATTAGCGGACTCGAACTGGTAGACAAAGTGATAACTATAGATCAATCGCCTATTGGCAGAACTCCGCGGTCAAATCCTGCTACCTACACTAATTTGTTCACACCCATAAGAGAATTATTTGCACAGACAAAGCTTGCAAAAGCAAGAGGATACCAGGCAGGCAGGTTCAGCTTTAACATACGTGGTGGCAGGTGTGAAGCATGCTCTGGAGATGGAACTATCACTATAGAGATGAATTTCCTCCCTGATGTGTATGTGCCCTGTGAAGTGTGTCATGGAAAACGTTATAATCGGGAGACACTGGAGATCACTTATAAAGATCGTAATATAGCAGATGTTCTGGATATGACGGTGGAAGAAGCGTTGGAGTTCTTTGAGAACGTTCCTGCTATCCAGAGGAAACTTCAGACTTTATATGATGTAGGATTGGGATACATAAAAGTGGGCCAGTCCTCAACAACATTATCTGGCGGTGAGGCACAAAGGGTAAAACTTGCCACTGAACTTAGCAGACGCTCCACTGGGAAAACAGTGTACATTTTGGACGAGCCTACAACAGGACTGCATTTCCATGATGTGAAGAAACTACTTGAAGTGCTGCAACAACTCGTAGACAGCGGAAACACAGTGATAGTTATTGAGCATAATCTGGATGTCATAAAGACGGCTGACTGGATAATCGACCTTGGACCAGAAGGTGGAGAAAAGGGCGGGGAAATCATAGCCCAGGGCACACCTGAAAAAATAGTAAAAAATGAGATATCATATACTGGAATGTTTCTGCAAAGGGTATTGGAGAAAGCTTCCAGGAAATGATTTTTCAAACCAGTTTTTTGGATCCCACATTGAGACATTTTTTATCTTCAAAGTAGAGGATAGTCCGCATAGATGGATAAATATAACCGGAAACAACTATAGATTATTGTCATACATATATATTCAATATGAAAACTTCATATATCTTTGCGCCCATGTACTGATTGAGCGATACAAACCGAAGGAGGGATTTGTAATCGCTCGAGACCATAAATGGAATAGACACCAACGCCACAACCTCTGGGACAGACTCTAAAAGTTGAAAGAAGTGTGGACAAAAGCCTATCTAGAAATATATTCTAGAGCGCTGGAACAAAATACAAAATCCAGTATTTGAAGGCTCTAACTCCGTTAGAATTGAAGCCACTATCATATAGTGAAAGTGGCAGCCGGAATTAATCCCGCCTCGTCCGGCAAAATTCCTCACTTCTTTCAGAAGGAGTTTTTACTTTTTTGAAAAACTACTATTATGAACTCTTGTTATGGTAATTTGGAGAATTCAATAGTTTGGAAACTGATTTATTATCGATATATAGTTAGCGAGTTGCCCTACTTATTATAATGAAGTTTCTGGAAAAGAGGACAATTATGTCCTCTTCAATTTCTGTACAACAGCTTCAACTTGTTCAACTGCAGTTCCGATATATTTATCCGGATCTACCAGACTGTTGATATCTTCTTCACTAAGGTAGTTTGCTACATCAGGTTTTGAAAGCAAGACTTCCTTGAAATGCTTCCCGGTCTCATGGGCTTCCATTGCACTGGAACGCACGATCTCATGAGCTTCCTGGCGGCCTACGCCTCTCTTCGCAAGTTCGATCATTACGGCCTCTCCCATGTTCAGGCCCCTTAGCAAGTTGAGGTTGCGACGGATATTCTCAGGATAGAACCTGAGGTTCTCGATAACGCCTATACCTAATTTGATAATATGATCTGTGAGCACGCATGCTTC
>MVQW01000176.1 GCA_002067265.1 Methanomethylovorans sp. PtaU1.Bin073
GGTTTGCTCACTTTATCACCTTCTGATATACGGCAAAGCACAAGCCTTTTTGAATAGTTTCTCGGTGGACAAAAAATGCCCGTCTTATAGGGAGTTCACTGGCTGATATAATAGCAACTATAATAGCAGCTTTCAACGGTATTGTAGAACCCCTGCAAAACCATTGTTTGCTTTCCATAAATACCTTTCGCAGCTTAACTAAGTGTGTTGTTCTGACGAGATATAAATCATGCCCGATATATCCTCGCTGTAAGGTCAAGAGGAGGAGCATAATAAGGAGCAGAGATCACAATGATATCCACAAGAGCCGCATAGTTCGGAATATCCTGGGCTGAGATTCCCCCCACAGCTATCCGAAGGTTAGGGTTCTTCTCCTTGAGCAATGGAGCAAGCCTTTGAATATCTTGAGGAGATAAATGATCAAGTAGCAGCAGATCTGCGATTTTCGCATACTGTAGTGCTTCTTCCTCATTCCTTGGTTCTATCTCGATCCTGCGCACAGCTTTCATTTCATTAAGGTTCCCAACTACACCCAGATGGTTCTGGCTGATAAGGATAGAATCACTTAAAGAATTGCGATGATGGTCACCACCGCCTGCCCTGACTGCCTGAAGTTCGAACCGGCGCATACCCGGATGGGTCTTTCTGCTGGTTGCGATAAGAACATCTTTATTGACCTTCCGCGCAGTTTCCACGTACAGACGGGTAGTGGCAGCAATTGCACAGACCATGGAAAGGAAGGTCTGCGAAATACGCCATAGTTTGAAAAGCTGGCGCAGATCACCTTTTGCTTCAAAGACCACATCATGCGGATTGAACTCTCCACCTTCACGCACATGTGCAGTTACTTCAAGACCTTTTTTCCGATAGAAAGCTGCAAGCTCTTCAACACATGCGGCTACACCATGCTCTCTTGACATGATACGTAATCTACCGTTTCCTTCTATGCCAAGAAGATCCACAGTCTCATCGCCATAGGGGCAGTCTTCATCAAGATAAAGGTCGAACATATCCATAAAAATTATCCCATAGTTTTAATTGCTAACGTTTTTATTTTTTCTTTTACGAAAGATTGCATCCGTTGGATATTAAAATAACCCCTAAGATGCAGAACGATCTGGAAATCTGAGATGGATCATATCAGTAACAAAAACAAAGTGACAGGAATAGTTATGTAATTTCCTTCTGCTTCAAAGGCATCTTTAGAAAGCATAATTCCCTTTTTCATTGAAGACAGACCTTTGTAATCACTACTTTGTAACTGGTTCTGGTATTTTAATTCAATAGCCAGAAGTTCACTGTTTTTTGACTTTAAAATATAATCAATCTCAGTTCCGCGTTTGGTCTTCATGTAGAAGATATGATCCTCCGGTGAGAAAACATCACTTGGAAAAGTATTGTACATTAATCGCACAAGATGGCTGTGAACAATGCATTCTACTAGTTTACCCTTTTCAGTGGGGTCATTGATGTAATCGACACTGGAATCGAAGTAGTTGCTTGACCCTGATACCCATGATCTTAGAGAATGAAAGATAAATGGATCTTTGAAGTATACTTTTTTGTCTTTGGTGATATTCAAAGTCCCTTTAGATGGGTTAATGGCATATAATGTATTTAGTACGAACGAATTCTCAAGAGATTGAACATACTTAGATGCCGTATTATGAGAACCTAGATCTGCCTCCAGAGCTAGACTATTCCAGCTTACATTTGTAGTAAGCTTGAGAATTATAGAATTTAAGAGCTGTTTTATTGCAATTTCCGGTATCTGCCATCTTGCAAGATCACCCATCAGTGAACGGATGTAAATTTCATAGGTACTGTTATTGATCTTCCCCGTTGTGAAAAATTCGTTGATGGGTTTTGGGATACCACCGGTTATCAGATATTGGGTGAATAAAGTATTCAGGTCTTCCTGATAGACCTGCAGGGTCCGAACAATTGGATCGATCTTTCCTTCGAACAGCCCTTGAATGATCTCTTGCCTTTTATGATTCGAACGAAGCTGCTCTTTGTCGAAAAGAACCTTTAGAGAGGGGGTCACGGTTTCGGCAAATTCAGCAAATTTCATTGGCAGAAGGATCTTGTCCAGGGTTTCTTCTCCTTCTCCCCTTCTGCCCGGCAATCGCTCAATACTCTTTTTAATGTCAATAGAATGCGAACCTGTCAACAGGGTAGAAGTATTTCTCATGCTTCCGATATCTACCAGGTGTTTTAGACCGTTTTCCCAGTTCTTTACATTGGAGATCTCATCCAGAAAGATATATCTTCTACCTACATCAAAAGCGGCTACCCAATCCAGATATAGAGTGATCAGCTCTGACAGTTCTTCGCCATTTGGAACCAGATCGCAGCTGTAATAAAAGATACTTTTGGGATCTGTCCCTTGTTCTATGAGTTCTTTTATTAATATTTTGCATAATGTTGTTTTACCTACCTGCCTCGGTCCGCGAAGAGTATAGATCTTGTCACGGTCAAAAATGAGATAATGCTTTAAACGGGGCTCCCAGCGTATTTTTGCTGATCCGAAAGACTTTATCTTCTCATCAGTATAGATCTCAGAACCATTTTTCCACCATGGATTGAGACGGCTTAGATGTGAAAAGTCCATGATGAAAGATAAACGTATTAGTATTTAAGTGTCTTGTCAATCAAATGACAACAAGTATATAAATGAGTTGTCAAACAGATGACAACAAGTATATAAAGCACTTGTCAATCAAATGACAAGCACTATATAAACCTAACAACTAAACAGCCTTCAGACAACGTTACAGCATTTTTAAGCAGACTTCCCCTCCACAATAGCGATCTCTTCATCCGTCAGCCCGTATAGCTCATACACAAGCCTGTCTATCTCAGCATCATAAGTAGTTTATTCTCAGAAGTTGATTTGAACAGAGGGGAGAGAATAGTGTGGACTAAAAAGGATGTAATCCGTAATATAGCAGTTATAGCGATATTCTGGAAGCTAAGGTTCTTGAGGAAAGCTATCCTGCTCTTTATGACCATGAAAGACATACTGAACAAAGTGAAGTATTTGAAGAAGATTGCTAAGAAATTAAAACAATAA
>MVQW01000177.1 GCA_002067265.1 Methanomethylovorans sp. PtaU1.Bin073
TATCCAGTTTCTGGTCAATCATGGAAGCGCTTCTTCAGAAATCAGGACGAGTTAGTTGACTTAGAAATTCAAACTGACTTCTCTGAAGCTATCAAAGGTATTGAAGCATTGATCCTAGCTGTTCCACACAACGATTACCTTAACCTTGATCCTGATTCTATTGTTAAAATGGCAGGCGGGCCAATTGCTGTCGTAGATTGTTTCGGAATATTATCGGACGATAAAATAAAACGATATTTTGAGCTTGGATGTGAAGTCAAAGCTCTTGGTAGAGGCCATGTACAGAAAATAAAAACAGAAGTAAAGAGAGAGAAGCTTGGAAAGATCTCTTACTAATGGCTATAATGGAGGCGTACAATATGGAAAACAAAAAAGTCATAGTAACCGGTGGAATGGGTTTTATTGGCTCTCATCTTACTGAAAAGTTACTTGATGAAAACGAAGTAACGGTTATTGATAATGAATCTACCGGCAGGATAGGGAACATAAAACACTTAACAGGTCATAAAAATCTGACTCTTGTAAAGGGCAGTATTGTGGATTTGGATCTGGTAAGGATATTCAAAGGCAAAGACTACGTTTTCCATCTTGCTGCTATTCCAAGTGTTCCTCGAAGTGTAAAAGATCCTTTCTCTTCAAATGAAGCAAATATAACTGGAACCCTGAAAGTCCTCATCGCAGCGAAGGATTCAGGTATCAAGAAGGTGATCTTCTCGTCCTCTTCTTCAGTTTACGGAGATACTCCAATACTTCCCAAAAAAGAAGATATGCCTGTAAATCCCCAGTCTCCTTACGCCATTACAAAAGCTACAGGAGAAATGTACTGCAGAGTATTCCAGGAGCTATACGGCCTTCCTACCGTTTGCCTGAGATACTTCAATGTATTCGGGCCAAGGCAGGATCCAACTTCCCAATATGCAGCTGTGATTCCTAAATTCATTACATCAATCCTGAATGATGAAAGTCCTGTTATATTTGGGGATGGTGAACAGAGCAGAGATTTCAGTTTTATCAAGCATGTGGTAAATGCTAACATCCTGTCCTGTGAATCTGATAAAACAGGTGTGTATAATATAGCATGTGGAAGACGAATCACTATCAATGAACTGGTCGGTCATATCAATAATATACTTGGAAAAGATGTGAAACCAATTTATGTAGACTCAAGACCCGGAGACATAAAACACTCTTTGGCAGATATCAATAAAGCCAAGGGTTTTGGTTACAATCCTGTAGGCAATTTCAAAGATGAACTTGCTGAAGTTGTTAGATGGTTTGAATCCCAAGGCTCAAAATAAGGCCTTTTTCTTTTTAAGTCTCAAAGATACGAATAATTTGTCCACAGAACTCAGAGCATCAATATGGATATACTAATTACTACGCACACAGAATTTGGCTTTGTAAGCGATAAGCACATAATTCCGGATAAAAGTGCTACTGATGGAGTGTACAAAGGAGTTCCAAATCTTATTAAAATTGCAGATAAATACGGTGCAAAAATCACTTTTGCAGTTATGCCTGAAGTAACTGCATATTTCCCAAAGGACATTGACCATGAATTAGGATTGCATATTCATTCAGGCTGGGAAGAATTTCACCGTGGAGACTTCAGTTTTTATATCGGTGATTCTTTCTTAAGAGAGAATACTAACCAGTCCAGTACTTCTACCGTATTACGAGACTATTCTTATGAAGAACAACTGGATATGATCAAAATCGGTAAAGATCATATTTACGAAAAATTTGGGATCGATCCAACCAGTTTTGTTGCTGGAAGATGGTCTATAAACAATGATACAGTTAAAGCGTTAATAAAGACAGGTTTCAAATGCGACTGTTCTGCCCCTGCACATTCTAGACCGTGTCATCATGACTGGTCAAAGCTTCCAAGAATATGTATGCCCTATCATCCAAGTGCAGATGATTATCAAAGAAGAGGGGACCTGCATCTTTTAGAAATTCCGGTATCCCAGATGTTCCCATCAGGAAATGTGAATCCTGAAAGTGTGCCTGTTTATGGTTTATCATGGTTTAAAGCATGTTTCTTGGAGTATTATAATCAAAATGCACCCTTATTCCATATTTGTTTACATTCTCCCTGTATGGTTGACCCATACTTTACATCAGCTATGGATGATTTTCTGAGGTTTATTTCAAAACATGATAATATTAACTTTAGATTTGCTTCCGAGATAACCGAGTACACCGATTTTGTTCCTAAAACAAACATACTTCCATATTTACCCAGGATAAACCGAAGTATTTTGAGAATTGGATTGAAAGCTGTCAGATCAAAGGTTTTTGGTGGCAGAAAATGAAGCAGACTTTAAGTTCGACCTTTTGGCATAGTTTTTCAATCGTTTATGAACGAGTCCTTCATGAAAAACTTAGTTTGGATGCCAAAGGCTTCTTAAATAATATTTTTTATGTAGGAGGAGGGGTAGCAATCTCAACTGTCTTTTCCTTCCTCTTCAATATTTTATCAGGAAGGTGGCTTGGTCCATCTCTTTATGGAGAATATGCTCTTGTTGAGACTGTTTCCATGTTTCTGTATATCCCCATGTTAATGGGATTCCACGCTTCTCTGGTTAAATATAATGCTGAAAAGAAGAACCATGAGAGACAGCAAAGCATAATTTCAACAACTTATTTATTAGTTTCTGCATTCACGGTTATTTCTGTATTGATTTATCTCCTATTTTCATCGCAGATCAGTAAAACATTATCAATATCAGAGGGTTTATACTATTATTCAATTCTCTATGCTGTATTATATGTAGTCTATACAATTACCACAGAAACATTAAAAAGCCTGCATGATTTGAAAAAATATTCTCTCATTAAGCCAGTATTTTCTATCTTACTGCTAATGTCTTTTTTGTATTTCATGTCTATTGATTTCGTTTCTTCCAAATCGATGATCTTTGCAATGTATACTGCTTATGGTGCTACAGGTCTGATTCTATTATATTCACTAAGAAAATATTTCATTTTTAAGTTGGAAAAAAAATGGATAAGTCAACTGACAAAGTATAGTTTCTATGCAGTAATGGGCGGATTATCTTTTGTACTCTACACAAATATTGATAAAATATTGATCAATAAATACATGGATATAGCCGATGTAGGAATTTACAGAGCTTATAACTATGCATTCATTTCAATTATTCAAGTCTTAATCATCACTTTTGGTACTGTTTTTTTCCCGTATGCTTCGATGTCCAATAACAAAAAAATGCTATTTTCAAAGATAAATAGAGTAATTCCTTACTTTATATTATTGGGATTACCTCTTGCTATGATAAGTGGTTTTATTGTTCTGTCACTCTATGGGAATGAGTACGAATTTAATATGAAACTGGCTCTCTTGTTTGGGATTGCAGGATTGTGTATTGCAATTGATAACTTGTATGGCCAGCTTATGAGTTCCATTGGAATAAAGGGAATCAAAATTGTTTCTTTTGC
>MVQW01000178.1 GCA_002067265.1 Methanomethylovorans sp. PtaU1.Bin073
ACCTTGTCTGCTATAAGGCGCGCATCCATTTCACGGGCTTTCACCAGCATCTTGTAGTCTTGACTCACATTAGAACCTGAATTTGTGAGATAAACATCAGATTCTATCACAACGTTGTTGCCTACGACCTTCCTAACCAGGAAATCTATACTATCTATACCTATACCTATTTCCTGTACGTCAGTCTTCAATCTTTCAAGCCCACTCAAATATATCTCTGCCGTGGATTTTGTTTTATTGCCATCAGACAGCACAAATTCCACCCTGTATGTGCCTTCTCTGGGCAATCTGATAGATTGAGAAACTGAAGATGTCTCACCTTCTTTTATGGGCCCTACTTCTATAACTTTCCTTGACTTCAAAAAGTCCGTATTACTATCAAATACCTTCAGTTGCAGTGAAGTATCATTTTTCTGAACCCCGCTTGTATGAAGAATATAAGTTGTTACGTTGATATCTACAAAAGAACTTGTCACTTTGTCTGCGGACAATTCAGTATCCGTTATTATAATATTGGACTCTTTTTCGAAATTCTTGATACAGCCGCTTGAAAAGCTTACTAATATCAGCAAGAAAATGGCTATTAAATATATCCTGGCATTGTTGACCATAATGCACCCCCTTTACACATAAATAATTCTGTGTTATATCTATTTAAATTGTTCGAGGATGTAAAAAAGTAGATTAGTGATCAGATTAAAGGTCATGAATCGAAGTTGAAAAGATAGGTGTTCAAAACATATTTTTAAATGATTAATAAAGTAAGGCCACGAAAAAGATGTAAGGATATCAAAAAAGAAAAAGGTCGCCAAAAAATATGCAAAGAGTTAAATAGGGAGACAATAAATCTCTATTTAGGTTAATGGAGCATCTGAAAGCATGCATACAGAGAACGAAAGAAGTGGAACTGCAGTAAAAGTAACCACAAATGGGATGATTGTAAACATCATCCTCACACTTTTCAAGTTCATTGCCGGTATATTAGGCAACAGTGCAGCAATGATCGCAGATGCTATCCATTCGCTTTCAGACTTTATAACAGACATAGTGGTAATAGTAGGGCTAAAAGTTGCAGAAAAACCTGCAGATAATAGCCACCATTATGGACATGGTAAAATTGAGACCTTATGTGCCGCTTTTGTGGGAATTGTGCTTTTTATAATTGGATTAGAGATCTTTTTCAGTGGTCTTAGTAAGATTATTTTGGTGATAAATGGTGGAAGGCTCGAACAACCGGGAATGATAGCTTTTGTCGCTGCAGTGTTTTCTATCATCACAAAGGAATTGCTATACAGATACACATTAAATTATGCCAATAAAGTAAAAAGTGATGCAATGGTTGCAAATGCATGGCATCACCGATCCGATGCATTTTCATCTGTAGGAACAATGCTAGGAATCGGAGGAGCAATAGTCCTCGGGGGCAAGTGGGCATTGCTGGATCCAATTGCAGCTGTGATACTAAGTTTTTTCATATTTAAGGTTGCATTCGACATCACATACAAGAATACAAATGAGCTTACTGAAGCAGCCCCTCCAAAAGATATAATAGAAGACATACAGCATATAATTACATCAACGGATGGCGTTAAAGACTTCCACAAGCTTAAAACAAGAAGACTTGGAAATAATATTGCTACTGATGTGCATATACAGGTGGATATGAACCTTAGCCTTATTGAAGCCCATGATATATGTTCTGAAGTAGAGAAACGTTTTCGCGAAAAGTATGGGAACGACAGCATTCTCTACATTCATTGTGAACCATACACATGAGATGGGTTTTCAGGCAGATCAGTCTGTACAAACACATGGATTTTTACCACATGTTGGACAGACAAGAGGATATTTCTGAAGGAAAGCTGCTTCTATATCAATATTATAAAGGTTTGCTAAGGCGCCTACCCAGGCAAAACAGTCTGCAAGCTCTTCCCTTATGTTCTCTGTATCATTCCTGCGCACAGCCTCTGACAATTCACCAACTTCTTCCACAAGCCACAGCATAGTAGCAGCAGCACCTCGCCTGCGGTCATTATGAGCGTACAGGTCATACATAAGTTTCTGGAATTCCCTGATTTCCATTAGAATATCTCCCTAATTAAAGCCTGACAGGTATTTGCCTCTCTCTGAGATACTCTTTTACATCCTGCACCGTATATTCCCCAAAATGGAAGATACTTGCAGCTAATGCAGCATCAGCTTTTCCTTTTGTGAAACCTTCGTAGATGTGTTGTGGATTACCAACGCCACCTGAAGCTATCACAGGGATATCAAGCTCCTCAGAAAGTTTTCTTGTGACAGGAATATCAAAACCATCATAGGTTCCATCCTTATCCATACTGGTAAGCAGTATTTCACCTGAACCGAGTTCCTCTACTTTCTTTGCCCACTGTACCGCATCGATGCCTGTGGGCTTTCTGCCCCCATAGATAACGACTTCATACCATGCAGGAATGCCATCCTCAAGCTCCAGTACGACTTTATCCGGGTTGTTCTTAACATCAGTATTGCGCTTGCAATCAATGGCAGTGACAATGCACTGTGAACCAAATATTTCTGATGATTGCCTGATGAGATCCGGATTTTTTACTGCCGCAGTATTTATGGATACTTTATCAGCCCCTGCTCTGAGAATCTGACGTATATCCTCGATGGAATTGATGCCACCTCCCACAGTAAGAGGAATAAAAACCTCATCTGCAGTCCTTTCTATTACATTGATCATAGTGCCCCTGCCCTCATGGGAAGCTGTGATATCCAGAAATACCAGTTCATCTGCACCCTGTTCATTATAGCGCTTTGCAAGTTCCACGGGGTCGCCTGCTTTTCGCAGGTCCACGAACTCAATACCCTTCACCACAGTGCCTCCGGCTTCATCAAGAGTCACATCAAGACAGGGAATTATCCTTTTAGTGAGCATGATGCATAATCAAGGGAAACTCGTATTAATAGATTATGAATCCCTCACACCAAGAGCACAGCTATGATCCCTGCAAGGAATACACCATCAAAAGTTCCTGCTCCACCTATACTAACCACTGGAGCACCTATTTTAGAGATACCGCGCAGGTTGAGCAAGTCTGCACCTATCAAAGTACCGAGAGTTCCACCGGTATATGCAATAATGAAGATGAAATCAGGATTTACAGAAAATATAGATATTATCAGGATGGAACTCAACGCGGCAACAATTGGAGGCACTAATGCAGGAGTCACTATGCCTACTCCTTTTACAGGACGGGCAACCATTTTGGTAACTAAGGACACGATAAGGATCCCATAGATACAATAGATGATAGCCTCAGGATACATATAGAGTAGATAAACTGAAGCAAGAGTCGGTATCACCGCCCCCCCTACATTCACAGCTAATGTAGTCTTTCTTATAAAACTTTCCTTTAAGGGTATGCGATAACTTATACCAAATACTCTGACAAAGTTTCTGTTGGGGAGTGGTTCCTCGGTTTCCAGTGTCGTCAGAGGGACATTAATATTGCTGCCAATCAGACAGAGAAAAAGGAGAATAAAGGCATATTCCCAACCAAAATTAAACAATTTTACAAATGCGGAGCTGACCAATCCTAAAAAGAGAAAAGACACGCTAATAGACAGTAAAAGGAATAGCACAAAGGTAAAAAGTATTGTAAAAGGATTGTAGAATATTCTGTGCCTCATAGAAGAACATTAACTGAACAGTATATATGTTTTTTGAATTAATGACATCAATACAAAGAAAGTGAACGTGCTCCTTTGAGCAGATCCTTGCTAACAGAATCACTTATGATCAATTCTTCAGAGATCATGATCGGCGCTTTTTTCCTCAATGCTATAGCTATACAATCGCTTGGACGCGCATCAAATTCCATACGTTTTTCACCATCATTGAGTACAAGGCGAGCATAGTACACATTATCGATTTTATCATCAATGAATACGCTAGCTACCTCAACTTCCATACGTTCGAGAATGGAGACCAGAAGATCGTGAGCCATAGGACGTGGAAGAGTCTCATTACGTATGACCGTATCAATTGACACAGCTTCAGCCTGGCCTATGTGAATAGGCATCACCAGACCATCATCATCTTCCAGCAATACTGCAGGTGATGTACCACCCAACATGTTTACGAGGAAAATACCTTTCACAAAAACTTCTTTTACGCCTTCCTCATTTCCCATAATCAAAACACATTCCCTATTTTATTATGAGTAACGCTCACTAATG
>MVQW01000179.1 GCA_002067265.1 Methanomethylovorans sp. PtaU1.Bin073
ACCTGCTCAAATGCAACCCTTTTCATGTCACTTTGCAATACAATGAAACTTTGCTGGGCATTTTCAAACACACTGGATTCAATATGTTTCTGCAGTATTGGATATCCTAATATGTAAATCATGCTCATAGACAATATCACGATGGAGAACATCAAAATAAAACCTACTGTCTCGGTAACAGCAGCATCATTTCTATTTTCTTGAGTCATAGCTGATCCTGTGATTTATAGTACTACTTGAAACAGTACCATTGATGGGTATTGTAGTTGCTATTCCGCTTATAGTAACGCTGGTTTCCTCGCCTGATGCAGACTCCAGTTCAAATATTTGGTCTGTCATAGCAAGGTTGGCATTTATAGTATATGCTTCTCCGCCAACTTCGGCAGGTATCATATAATCAGATTCGATTACACCATTTTCCGGAAGTATCAGGTACATGTCTGTTACCAGAGTGCTCATCATGTTACCAATGTCACTGAAATCATTCTGAATCACTGTTTCTTTCGGCCCATTCATCACTATATCGCCGAAACTCACGTATAACAGAATGAAAAAAGTAATGAATAACATTGAAAAGATGATATATTCCATAGTTACAGAAATAGCATCCTCATTTTTGAACAGATTTCTCATGGTCCCACCTCAATAATCTCTGGTTCGGAAGCGTAGTAGGTCATGCCATTGTTATATGTTATGTTAACCCAAACAGTACCACCAGCTGAGGAATTGGTTCCAATAGATGTGAGGTTCATTTTGCTGAGGGAAAGAGTTACTTCTTCTCCATGAGCTGCATAAAGTATTGCCATCTGTTGTTTATACTGATTAAAGAATGAATTGTAATTGGATTCTATACTCTGATTGTTACTCTGGTTAAGAGCAAGTTTTGTAATGCTCTCACAACTTTCTCTTGTTTGGGACGTAATATCCCTTATCTGCTGTTTAGGGAAATCCAAAACAGCGTTCGATGAATGAAAACCTGTGATCATTGCCTGGTTCACCAGCACTGCAAGAGTTACCAGCGAAATGCAGAGTACAAATCCAGAAAGGATGATCAATTGTCCCGAGGTGTTGTCTCTTAAACCTGCCATACTGTGAGCCTCACCTCCACCACTTGAAGTTCATTGGATTCTATATCCCACGCGCCATTGGCCTCAATAACCTGAGGCTTTGTCAACATGACTGTTCTACGCGCAACCACAGCATCGTCTGTTGGATAACCATTGAGAATAGCATTCTTTGTAACAAGGTTGCCATTATTAACATAAGACATATCCACATTATAGAGAAGTCCTGGCAACAAAAAGGAGAGTTCGCTGTCCAAATGAGGTAGACTGTTATACCCCATGGTAGCTTGATTCATATTCCATCCCGCAACGCATTCTGTGAGATTGGCACCCATTACATAAGAAGGAGCAACATCCAACAAAGTTAGTACATCGTATGCCATTTGTTCAAGCTGTACATCAAGCATCATTTCATGCTGGGGCGTTATCACTGTGGCACTTTGTGTGATGATCACAACAGTCATTGTGATAAGTAAAGCAGCTCCAAGACCTTCTAGTGTCTGTAATTGAGCCCTATTGTCCATCACCACACCTCCACTACAAGCTGAGCAGATTCGTATATCTTCTGAATGTTATCTCCATAACTGGAATAGAGGGGGCCCTGTTGAGTAAAGGTTACGTTATGGAAATTAAGTCTCACCTGATAAGACTTATTAGAAGGAAAAAGGTCCTTATTGAAATCTATGTACAGACTATCATTATCCAGCAACGTGCTTGAACTTGAATATGAGCTGAAGTTGCCATAAAGATGTCTCCTCAGTACAGTGTAATCAGAAGAGGATAATGTTGAACCGTTTATGCTAGCATTAACAAACTTAGCATTATAATCTGAATTAAAGTTTGTTATCTGAATAATGAGATTTTCTGTTGCTGGACCGGCGAAATTTATATTTGCATGACTAGAATTAACAGAATCCGTCGTAAGAGACCTTCCATCGAAAACAGAGAAGTTACCTGTTTCAAGCAGCACTACACGAGTTATTTTTGCCATGTTCTGATCAGGGCGTAAAGGCTTGCCTCTCATCATAGTGTAGTTATCTAACACCAAAGGCTGGCCATTCATCAGAAAAGAGATGTTATACCCATAATTCATCTGTCTGCCTTTGACACTATCAAACAACCCTAGCTTGCGCACAACCTCAGTTTCAGATAATTGCTTGAACTGAATTAGTTTTTCCTTTGATAGCATATTTGGGGTTTCCGTGAGCCTTGAATTAACATCATCATCTGCAGCAAGACCGATACGTTGAACACTTCCAGTATGTTCTTCCCAACCAGTTCCGCTTGACGTACTATTGGACCACCATCCTGGATCTTCTGTAAGGATACATGAAGTCCGATATGCAGCATAACCAAGCTTTTCCTCTCCAGCAGAGCTGGAGATAAAAATACCTGGAACAAACTGCACTGTAAAACCTATAGCAATGAGCACCAATGAAACTCCCAGTAGGAAGTCCATGGCAATCTGACCTCGATCATCCATCAAGTATATTATACAAGTCTTTTTATAAAAATATTGTGACTTAAATAGTATTGAACGCTGAGATGGAATACAAACAATTGAAATAATATAATGATAAGAGCATCTAATAAGTAATCATAGAAATCCTTAAATCAATCACATCCTTTAAGCACTTGAAATAAGGTGGGATAATGAAGAAAGCTATCATTGAGACCGAGAAAGGTAACATTGTTCTAGAATTGTTCGAAAAAGATGCACCTAAAACTGTAGAAAACTTTGAAAAACTCATTAAACAGGGATTCTACGATGGACTGACATTCCACAGAGTCATTCCTAACTTCGTCATCCAGGGAGGATGTCCAAAGGGAAACGGAACGGGAGGACCAGGATACACCATCAAGTGTGAGACAAAAGGCAACCCACGCAAACATGGAAAAGGAGCACTTTCCATGGCACATGCCGGTAAGGATACAGGTGGAAGCCAGTTCTTCATCACCCATTCACCTCAGCCCCATCTTGATGGAGTACATACGGTTTTTGGCCAGGTAATTGAGGGCATGGATGTTGTCAATAAAATTAAGGCAAAAGACGTGATGAAAAAAGTCACTATCGTTGAAGAATGAGGTTATACCTCATTCCTGTTCTTCTTTTTTGCATGTATAACCAATTGATTAGGAATTACTCCTGGTTTTTCACTAACTTATAACAAAAACAGCTTCCATCAAAACCTTTATCTATTTGCCTTCTCAAATATGAGTTTCGTCTCTAATATGAGATGGGACTATTATGATGTATGCTGCAGAACCTTTAAAGAAATTAGCGCTACTTGGTGCTATTGAAAACCTTATAAAGATATCTTCTGCTGAGTTTGCGCAATATACTACAACCAGTTCCAAAACAGCAGCAAGGCTACTCAAACAACTTGAGGATGACAAATACATAGAACGCCAATTAGTTCCGGGCGGACAGAAAATAATGCTCACTCCCGAAGGCGTGAATCTACTGCGCAAAGAATACGCTGAATACCAACTCATATTCTGCAAAGATGATGCAGATATTAAACTACATGGTAAGGTCATAGCAGGTCTTGGTGAAGGACAGTACTACATCGCACAAAATGGATACATGTCACAATTCTCTGAAAAACTTGGATTTCAACCTTTTCCAGGAACTCTGAATGTAAAACTGAATGAAACAAGTATTGCAATGCGCCAGCGAATGGATTGTGTAGAGCCAATATGCATACAGGGTTTCAATGACGGAAAACGTACTTTCGGTTCCGGGAAGTGCTATTTGATAAAAATAAACGGAATAAAGAGTGTAGTTATTATTCCGGAAAGAACACATTACCCAACCAATCTGTTGGAGATCATAGCTCCTGTAAACCTGCGGGAAACGCTTCATTTAAAAGATGGTGATGAAGTGAACATATTAGTGGAAAAAACAGGCAAATGCGAGGGATAAAATGATAGGTGAACAAAGATACACCAATAACATAGTAAAAGCCATAGATGCCATAAGGCAGGGTAAAATGTTTCTACTTTTTGATGCAGAAGGCAGAGAAGCCGAAACAGACCTTACAATCCTTGCTCAGGCTGTGACACCTGAAGATGTAAAAATCATGCGCAAGGATGGCGGGGGGCTTATATGTGTGGCTCTGGATCCTGTAGCCTGTGAAAAGATGGATTTGCCTTTTATGGCGGATGTGATTCGTTCCGCACATGAGTGCAGCAGTACCCTTGGAACTACTGTAGAAAGGGGAGGAGACCTAAGATATGATTCACGTTCTTCTTTCTCTATCTGGGTAAATCATAGAAATACTCGTACAGGCATACCGGACAATGACCGGGCCCTTACCATAAAAAAGCTTGGAGATGTTGTGGAAAAAACTCTTGCCGGAGAAAAAGTGAACTTTGGTTCTGAGTTCCGTACTCCTGGCCACGTAGCAACTCTCAGGGCAGCAAAAGGATTGGTAAACGAGAGGCTTGGTCAGACTGAGCTTTCCATTGCACTTGCCAAAATAGCTAATGTAACACCAGCCATGGTCGTATGCGAGATGCTGGATGACAATACAGGCAGAGCATTGTCAAAAGAAGATGCCAAAGCCTATGCCGACAAACACGGAATGATATTTGTGGAAGGCTCAGAGGTTATAGAAGCATACAATATTTGGGCCTCAGCCATATCAATCCCATCGGAAAAAGAGATATACTACAATGTACATTAGGGTATGCTTGTCCCTAATGGGGCCGTAGGGTAGCCTGGACCATCCTACTAGACTGGGGGTCTAGTGACTGGAGTTCAAATCTCCACGGCCCCATATATTACAATTTCATTTTTTAGATCTATTTGTTTGCTTGATCATTTTTGTCTGACACATTATAGACAAAAGACAGACTTTTCAGAAGCGACCTGTGGCTTGAAGCGACAGCATGACACAAAAAAGATTTAAGTCATACGTTAATCGTCTTCAGGGGATCAGAATATCACTTATTGCATGGATGACACCATTACTGCATTCGATATCTGGCTCTATTATGCTGGCAGTATCGACCAAAATACCACCATTGTGTTTTATTTTCAGGTCTTTACCGCTTATGGTCTTCAGAGAATCAATTTTAAGGAGATCCTGCAGCATGTATTTGCCTTCAACTATATGATAATTTATGATTCCCATTAAGTAAGGAGTATCAGCAAAGGCCTCTTCTATGATCTCTTCAGGGATAACATCAAAAGCTGATTCCACCGGCGCAAAAATAGTGAAAGGACCAGTATTGCTATATTTATCAGTTAATCCCAATATCTTTGCAGCTTTGAGAAGAGTCTGGAAAGATCTTTTTGCTTCTGCTGTCACTATTAGATTCTGTAGCTGTGCCATTGATAGCCCTGTAAGTAAGGAGGAAAGCTTCTGACATAAAGTTTTCGTAGTTCAGTATCCCATCGAAAAGCATAAGAAGGCATCTCCCACCTTAATAATAAGGTGGTGAATATAAATTCGATAATCAAAGCAGAGGGACTTGTGAAAAGATACGGTGAACTCACAGCTGTTGATGGCGTAACTTTTCAAGTGGAAGAAGGAGAAATGTTCGGTTTCCTTGGCCCAAACGGTGCAGGAAAAACAACCACCATGAAAATGATCCAGTGCGTTTCACCCAAGACGTCAGGTAAGCTTGAAGTCTTTGAGATGGATGCCTCTGATCATCAACGTGAAATTAAAAAGTTAATGGGCGTGGTACCACAGGAGAATAATCTCGATCCCGATTTCACTGTGTATGAAAACCTTCGGAATTATTCGAGATATTATGATATTCCGAGAGATGATGCAGAAAAACGCATCGAAGAACTACTGGATTTTGTTCAGCTTCTCGAAAAAAAGAACGTTATGACTGAATCACTCTCAGGTGGGATGAAACGTCGATTGGTACTTGCCAGATCATTGTTGAACAATCCTAGACTGATAATACTCGATGAACCTACGGTTGGCCTTGATCCCCAGGCCAGGCACCTAATATGGGATAAACTGCGGTCTCTCAAAAAAAGAGGAGTCACTATTGTGCTCACGACCCATTACCTGGATGAAGCCGAGAAATTATGTGACAGGCTTGTGGTTATGGACTATGGAAAAATACTTGTGGAAGGAGAGCCCGGACAGATCATAAAAGACAATATTGGAACCGGAGTAGTGGAAGTAGATAATTATCCTGAGATTGTGGAATGCTTGCAAAAGAACGAAGCGAGCTATGAAGTGATGGGAGACATCATAGTGATATATACTAATGACCCAATGCATATTACGGACCAGCTCAGCCTGGAATGTGCCCTAGATAAAATCACCACACGAAAAGCTACCCTTGAAGATGTATTTCTTAAAATCACTGGGAGAAAACTAAGGGAGTGAAAATTTGTCCTATTTGCAATATTTCCAAATCCCTGAACTTGACAGAAGACTCCTAAAGGTCTGGTTGAGAAATAAAGATGTTTTCATGAAGAACTTTAAACTTAATTTTCTGCCACCTTTCCTGGAACCTATATTGTACTTGCTGGCAATGGGATTTGGACTTGGTACCTTTGTGGACGAAATTGGCGGCGTTTCCTATGCACAATTTATAGCTCCTGCATTGATAGCAGTGTCTGTAATGTACGCTTCTTTCTTCGAATGTACCTATGGTTCGTATGTAAGAATGTATTACCAAAAAACATTTGATGCGATTATAGCCACTCCGCTGATCATAGAGGATGTGATCGCAGGTGAACTATTATGGGGAGCCACACGCAGCACTATAAATGCTTTAGTGATGGTACCTGTGATTGCAACCTTTGGACTGATAGATCTTAAGTATTCGCTTTTAATAATTCCCTTTGCATTCCTGGGGGGGTTGCTCTTCGCCTGCATAGGTATGTGTTTTACGGCAATCACTCCAAACATCATGGCACTTAACTATCCCGCTCTGTTATTCATTACCCCTATGTTCCTGTTCAGCGGAACATTCTTCCCATTGGATGTGCTGCCAGAACCCATACAGTACTTTGCTCTGGCATTTCTGCCTCTCACTCATATAGTACGGGTGATAAGGACACTTGCTTACGGATATTTAGAGTTTGGCCTGCTTTTGGACCTAGCTTGGATCTTAATGGTATCTGTGCTATTTTTTGTACTATCCATGAATCTCATGAAGAAAAAACTTATAGTCTAGGATACTTGAAAGCGATATATTAAATTAATAATATGATATTTGATATACGATGAATAGACAAATCTTGCTGGTTGCCTGCTTCCTGGCAGTAATTTCCCTCTCAGGGTGCACAGATGTAGCAAAAACCCCTATAGAGCCTAATTCTTCGGTGTATGAATATGATGTATTTCTTAATGGAAGTGAGCTTAACGGCGGTTTTGCAAGGACCAGTACTTTTTATCTGTCTACAAATTCAAGTGTAAAAGTTGTGAACATAATTGATAATGAATCACTAATAGATATCATGCCTTTAGAAGATCTCACAAAAACAGATGCTGAGACATTATCAAACATAGTGATCATAGGTGACTATGCCAATAATACCAGTTCCTCTATCGATCTTTTCGAGAATTATTCAACACAACAAAATGTATCGGGTCTTAACTACACTATCTCCGAAAAAGTACTGAAGGGACAAAAGCACATTTACCTTAATTTCACTGAACCTATCAGAGGATATGTAGCATATACAATGACCTCATCCACGGGTCAGGAATTCCTCCACATCGCGCAGACACCATCGGTAGTCCGTGTAGTTCTCCCTGAGGGTTACACCACAGGCAATTTGCTGATCGGCAGAGCAAGACCT
>MVQW01000180.1 GCA_002067265.1 Methanomethylovorans sp. PtaU1.Bin073
AGGGTATTGAAAGCCTGCCTGGAACACTATTTGAGAGTGCAAATTATCTGGAACAGGACGAACTTCTCAAGAAGGTATTGGGTACACATGTGCATGAAAACATATTGAATATTGCAAGAGCAGAATGGGATGCATATAAAGTGCAGGTGCACGACTGGGAGATAGAAAGGTACCTAAACAGAACGTAACGGTACATGCAAATAAAAGTAAGAGAAGCTAGGCAGGAGGATTACCATCTTCTCTGCCAGTTCATTGAACTTGTGGACAATGATTTTTATCCTCCTCTTAGTATGAGAGGCAATGGCATAGAACAAAGGGTTTGGGAATGTCTTTCTGGTCCTGATTCCTATTATCTGATCGCAGAAGATGGTATTTCTACAGAACATACGGCTGGAAAGATTTTAGGAGTTATTGGCTGTAGAAAATATTGGAAAAGCAAGAATGATGCATATATAAATCTAATGTGTGTACATCCTGAATTTAGGAAGAAGGGCATTAGTAAAGTCATATGTGAAGAACTTGAAAGCAGGACTATTGCTGAAGGCATCAGAAAACTCTACGTTTGCACTTGGTCTACAAATGTTGCAGCTATGCAGTTTTATCAGGTTAATGGGTTTATACCATACTGTATAGTTAAGAATGACCGAGGTAACGGAGTTGATACTATTCATTATAGGAAAAGAACTGTATAAAAAAGAGAAATAACAGCGACAACTTTATCCCACAAGCTGTCTTATCCCAATGGCTACATTAAAATTGGATATACGGTGTCTATCAGCATGGTTAGGAACGACGAGGAAGTGGATAGACACCGCAACCATAAAAGTGATTTTATTGCTTCTTCTTCTCCTGCTTTCTTGCAAGTTTACGAGTTGAGAGTTTCTCTATAGCCTGCATGTCCACATCTGAGCCTTTCGAAAGCAAACCATTCTCGATAGCGTTTTCTACAACTGCCTTGCCTGCAGAACTGCGTACTATGACCGTTGTATAGCCTTTGGGACTGCCTACAGAACCTGCAGAAATATCTGAACCAATAGCAGTAAAGTCAGTACATACCTTACAACCGGGTCTGACACATTCATCAATTTCCTTTAGAGGTATCACTGTAAGACTGCCATCCCTCATGGTGATCTCCAGCTTACCTTTAACATCAAAATGAACAATGTCCATAGGTTCGATACTGCGCTCTTTGATAAGCTTGTCTTCTACAAGTTTCTCGTAATCGAAGGTCTCTGTACAGAACAAACCAACTACTAAACGGATAGAGCGTTTAAATGGCCTGAGCAGGTCGTGATCACTATCAAGCATTTTTCTTACGGCCTGAACAACGCAGGGGACACCTACGATGGCAACACTTCTATATTTGCGGGTGATGACAGCCTCTTTCAGAGAAGATACCAGTGGCACCCACCAATTATAGCGGCTTCCGGCCTGACTTATAAGAGCATCTTCAGATGTAATTACAGTAGACGATGGTTTAAGGGTCCATGGATCTTCTTCGACTGTTACAACCGCATCGATCATTCCTTGCTCAAGTGCATTCACAAGAATAGCTGTAACAGCTCCACCGCTCTGCTTTCCCGGGATGGGAATATCTGCTTTTGCAGAAAAGATATCAATATACTTGCCGAACATCTCAGTTGGTGCAGGATCCAGCCTTGGGCAGGTTGCATAACATGCACCACATGGAACTCCGTCAACAACTTCCTTACAGTATCCATTGTTAAAGGGGCGCGTGGATTCTTCCCCTGTTTTGAAATAAATGGCATCTGCCGGACATACGGCCACACATGCACCACATGCTGCACATATCCCTGTATCCCATACTTCAGCCTTAAGATCAAGATAATTTTTACCCATTTATATCACTCCCATGTATACTTGCCAGCAAATGGCCTGCTGCTTGATGGAACTATACGAGTATAATTCGTGTTCATCAAAGGAGCGGGATCTATATTGAACTTTGAGCAGAAGTCCTCTATCACTGGTGACAAACGTTTGAGGTCACTTTCAGTGAACTCGACTTTCTTCGCACCTACTCCCAGAAGCCTGTCTGGCACATCTCCACGGATAATGATCTCTCCGCCATGAATACCGCTGCCTATGCCCCTGTCCTGCATAGATGGTTCTTCACCCATACAAAACATCATAATAAGACCTCCTGCCATGTATTCACCAAGGAATGCATGAGAAGTACCACCTATGATCAGCATTGGCTTCTTAGATTCATATTCTTTCATGTGGATACCGCCACGGTATCCGATATTGCCCCTAATGTACACTTTGCCGCCGCGCATACTGTGAGCTACAGCATCACCTGCACTGCCGTGAACAACGAGCATACCACCATCCATAGTATTGCCGGGAGCATGTTCGCAATTCCCGTAAACCGTACACTCCGGACCGTTCATGAACATGCAGATATCTCCGCCGGGGATACCATTAATAGTGAGTTTTACGTCACCTCTCAGGCCATTAGCGATAAAGCGCTGTCCAAGTACGTTATTGATCTCAATTTCCTTTGCGCCGGCAGCTACAGCCTCGCGGACCTTCTTATTGAGGGGGGTGTAATGCATACCTTTTGCATCGATAACTACTTTTTCCATTTTTATGCCCCCACAGAATTAACATGAAGAACTTTCAGCATGCCTTCATCCAGCATATATCCACGCAGACGTTCGCGGTTACCTCTCAGGCTTTCAATACTATTCAAGCCAGCAGCACCCATCAGTTCACTGAGTTCCAGTGTCCAGGCATGAATAAGATTGGCAACGTTCTGAGCTCCGATTTCAGGATCTAGGCGGTCAACGAGATCTTGCCTCTGGGTGGCGATACCCCATGGACACAGATTACGGTAGCAGTTACCACATACCCTGCATCCAAGAGAAATCAGTGAAGCTGTTCCTATGTATACTGCATCTGCTCCCAGAGCAATAGACTTTGCAAGGTCTGCGCTATTGCGTATGCCTCCACTGGCAATAATAGAGATTTCATTCCTTACGCCCTGATCATTCAGCTTCTGGTCTACAGCTGCAATAGCAGCTTCTATGGGTATACCTACATTATCTCTGAACACCTTAGGAGCTGCACCGGTACCTCCACGGAAACCATCGATCACCACTGCATCAGCCGAAGAGCGGGCAATACCTGCAGCTATGGCAGCTACGTTATGAACAGCTGCGATTTTCACAAATACAGGCTTTTTCCATTCAGTAGCTTCTTTAAGACTCCTGACAAGTTGTGCCAGATCCTCTATACTGTAAATATCATGATGTGGTGCCGGACTGATAGCATCTGATCCAAGAGGGATCATACGAGTGCAAGATACATCAACACATACTTTTTCACCGGGGAGATGACCACCTATACCGGGCTTTGCACCCTGGCCGATCTTTATTTCAATAGCCGCTCCACGTTCAAGGTAATCAATATCTACACCAAAACGGCCTGAAGCTACTTGTACAATAGTATGATCCTGATAAGGATAGAGTTCCTTATGCAATCCACCTTCACCAGTTCCCATGAAAGTTCCCATCTCAGTCACTGCCTTTGCCATGCTTAGCTGGGCATTAAGACTGATAGCACCATAGCTCATGTGACCTATCATAATAGGTGTCTCAAGTTTCAGATTGGGCGCAAGTTCTGTGGCAAGTTCCACATCACCCAGATCATTCTTTTTGAACTCAAGTTTTGAGGGCTTCTTACCAATATATGTACGCAACTCCATGGGCTCTCTTAAAGGATCGATACTTGGATTAGTTACCTGGCATGCATCCAGCACCAATTTATCGAAAATGATAGGATAATCAAGCGCATTACCCATACCTGCAAGGATTATCTTTCCAGTACGAGCCTGGTTGATTATATCCTCCCTGGCCTGAGCTGTCCACAGTGGATGACTGCGGTAATCCACAGGTCTCTCCTGAAGTGAGATCGCATCCCTGGGGCACATGGAAATACAACGATGGCATGCCGTACATTTACGGGAGTCTACAAGGATCTTGTCACCGTCCACCCTGTAAACACCATAAGAACAATTGTCCACGCAGCGCATACACTGCATACACTGATCACGGTCGATACTGACCTTATAACGCATTGGTACACTTCCAAGGGTCATACAATAACCCTCCCTATGACTGGTTCGCCTGCTCTTGGCATACGAATATTCTGCACATTAGGATCCATGATCCTAATAGCAGCTTCCTCACTCGAAATATAGAGCTTGTCTCCGTTCTCTCCAACGATCATTGGACGAAGCTTGATACGGTCAGTAAAACCTACTATTCCCTGGCTTGTAGCTACAACTATTGCAAAAGGACCATTCATCTGGGCAGCCCCATATGTGAGGCGCATTGCATGATTGATCTTCTGTTCTCTTTCCGGCATTTCATCGATCTCATCCCAGAAAGGAGGAGCTAACGCCTTGACAACCATGTCACCCGACAGACCATGACGACGCCCAAGAAGGTCAAACAGATAAGCTACAACTTCAGTATCTGTGAACATTGTGCACTTGTACCCATTGCTTTCCACATACCGCTTGTTAGTACCATAAGAAGTGATCTCACCATTGTGAACCACTGACCAGTCAAGAAGATTAAAAGGATGAGCTCCACCCCACCATCCGGGAGTATTTGTCGGATAACGGTTATGTGCAAGCCATATATAGCCCTTGTAATCCTGTATACGATAGAAATCTGCAACATCTTCCGGCCAGCCAGCGGCTTTGAACACACCCATATTGATACCTGAAGAAAATACCAGAGCACCCTCTATACGGGAGTTGATATCCATCACCAGAGTCTTCACAAGGTCGTCTTCGGGTGTAGAACTACCTACCATAAGATCTTTGTGAGGCCTGTAGAAATACCGCCATGGTATATGCTGCTTTTTCAAACCCGGTTGTTCATAGGTGGGGATCTCTTCCTGATGGACTATACGTCCCCACTTTTCCAGCAGATCATCTACTTTCTTTTTAGGTTCTACGAGATTATCATAGAAAACATGAAGAGCATAACAATCTGGGAAATCGGGATATATGCCATAAGCTACATAACCCGCACCTTCTCCACTTCCTCGTTCATTCATTAGGCTGAGGGCCTTTTTAATACCTGAGCCGTCCATTCCAGACCTGCTCCGGTCTATTACGCCTATAATTCCGCACATATTAACCACTAAGAATTGTTTTTTGGAGATATATCAATTGACTTTTGTAGACTTAACCATGCAAACGTCCATAAAAGACTTATCCCCGTCGTCCATCGGGGTAGATCTCCAATTGAAGAAAGCCAACTGGAAAGTAATTGGCAACTAACGTCCATAAGGACATTTTAATAAAGTTAAATGTAAGGGAAATTTCCCTTACAATATGCTAAGATAGTTGTCCAGTTCCCACTGGTGAACTTGTGCCTTGTATGAATCCCATTCAGCAGTCTTTGCCTTAAGGAAACTGTTGAATACATGCTCGCCAAGAGCGTCTTTTGTGAACTCGCTGGCACTCATGAGATCAAGGGACTCCTTCAGGCTGCCTGGAAGAGATATAATACCTCTCTTGGCACGCTCTTCCTCACTGAGCTTGAAGATGTTGGCATTTGTTGCCTCTGGTGGTTCGATCTTGTTCTTTATACCGTCAAGACCAGCGCGCAGCATCAGGGCAAATGAAAGATATGGATTACATGCTGGATCTGGGCACCTCAGTTCGATCCTTGTACCCATGCCTCTTGTGGCTGGAATCCTGATAAGTGAGCTTCTGTTAGAAGCAGACCATGTGACATAGATAGGTGCTTCATATCCTGGAACCAGTCTCTTGTAAGAGTTAACAGTTGAGTTGGTAACTGCGGCAAACTCTCTGATGTGTTTCAGTATACCGCCTATGTAGTACATAGAGGTCTGTGACAAGCCATTTGGTGCATCTGCGTCATAGAAGGCATTCTTGCCGTCCTTCATCAAAGACTGGTTAGTGTGCATACCTGAACCGTTCACACCGAACAGAGGTTTTGGCATAAAGGTTATGTAGTATCCCTTGTGGTATGCGATGGATTTTGCAACATACTTGAAGGTAATTACCTTATCGGCTGTGGAAAGCATGTCACCGAATCTGAAGTTGATCTCATGCTGTGAAGGTGCTACCTCGTGGTGGGAAGCTTCCAGCTTGAAACCCATAGCTTCAAGTGCGAAGTCGATTTCTCTCCTGACATCCTGTGCTTTGTCAAGAGGTGCAAAGTCGAAGTATCCGCCCTGGTCCGTAAGGTGTGTTGTGGGGTTGCCATCAGCATCCAGTTTGAACAGGAAGAACTCAAGTTCCGGGCCTACGTTCATTGTGTATCCCATTTTTGCAGCATCTTCCATGGCTCTCTTCAGAACGTATCTTGGGTCGCCTTCGAAAGGAGTACCATCGGGTCTCTTTACATCACCAATTATACGTGCTACTGCGCCTTCTTTTGGTCTCCATGGAAGTATCCTGAATGTAGAGGGGTCAGGCATGAGCATCATGTCGGACTCTTCAATCCTTGTGAAACCCTCGATAGAGGAACCGTCAAACATAACACCGTTCTTGAAAGCTCCTTCGAGATCCTCTGCGGGAATTGCCCAGCTTTTGATGATACCGAGAGTGTCGGTAAACTGTGTTCTTATGAACTTTACATCATTTTCTGCAACTTGTTGCAGCACTTCCTCTTTGGTCATTGCTTTTTCTGCCATTCCTATAACCTCTTAGGTATTAAGTAGCCCATTACCTAGTTCATTATATATATAGGTTTCTATTTGTGCTGGCGAAAAGAAATCCAACTAAATAAAAGAGAATCAATTTTGCAGAAAATAAAACTAACCCGCCAAAAGGAACAAATCAGTTGTTCTGGAACAGTTTATAAGGAATAGAATATACATTAGTGAAAGAACATGAATGGGAATGATGTACAGAGTCAACTGAAAGAAGCAGGTATCGACATATTGAAGTGCATGCAATGTGGAATGTGTACCGGTAGCTGCCCATCTGGCCGCCACACAAGCCTGAATGTACGCAAGCTCGTCAAACGTGCCATAAAGTCCAGAGATGTACTTGAAGATAATGAACTATGGATGTGCACTACCTGCTATAATTGTCAGGAACGCTGTCCACGTCGTATTGATATAGTAGATGCTATTCTGAAGATCCGCTCCATTGCAGCCCATGAAGGAATCATGCTGCCCGAACACAGGCAAGTAATAAAACTGTTCTTACAGTATGGACACGCAGTGCCTATTGATGAAGTTAATATTAAAAAAAGAGAAGAACTGGGGCTTGAAAAGCTTCCTGAAACAGTGCATAAGTACTCTGAGGCCTTAGATGAGCTTAAAACACTGTTAGAGGTCTGTAAGTTAGCTGAGATCACAGATCAACGTACATGAACAGGAGATAAAATGCTACAACTGGCACTTTTTCTGGGATGCGTCATCCCTAACAGATATCCGGGTATTGAAATGGCCACCAGATTATGTCTTGCGAAGCTGGATATTGACTGTGCTGACTTACCCGGAGCTTCCTGCTGTCCTGCACCCGGAGTTTTCCGTTCATTTGACAGCCCTACCTGGCTAGCCGTAGCAGGGCGTAACCTTACCCTCGGAGAAGGTATACAACGAGATGTTCTTACTATCTGTAACGGTTGTTTTGGATCGCTGGCAGATGCGAACCGAACATTGAAAGAAAATGACGAGCTTAAAACAAGTACCAATGAAAAACTGGGAGAGATCGGACGCCAGTTTAAAGGGACAATCGATGTACGTCATATAACTGAATTCCTCTATTCGGATGTTGGGCCTGAGAAGATAAAGGATGCCATCGAGAAGCCTCTTGGCCTTAAAGTAGCAGTGCACTATGGATGCCATCTCATAAAACCCTCCAGAGAAAGGGGACTTGGCAGTTTTGAGAGACCCCGTTTCTTTGATGAACTTGTGGAAGCTACCGGTTGCATGAGTGTTGAATACTCTGATAAGATGGAATGCTGTGGGGCAGGAGGAGGGATGAGATCTGGGCTTAAAGCAAGGTCACTTGCGATGGCCGAGCATAAATTGTCAAGAATAAAAGAATCGGGAGTTGATTGCATAGTCAATGCATGCCCATTCTGCCACATGCAGCTGGATGCAGGACAGCTGGAAATTGAAAAAAC
>MVQW01000181.1 GCA_002067265.1 Methanomethylovorans sp. PtaU1.Bin073
CAGGTGGCCTACATGCGCTTTGCCATTTGCATAAGGAAGGCCGCATGTGACAAGCACGGGTTTATCTTCAGGTAGTTTTGACATGTATGATCTCCGGAATAAGATGATTAATATGTTACAGATGTTAATTGATATGAACTAATTTGCTTGATGAGGATAGAATGCTATTTTAAAATATATTACGCTTACATAATTCAAGATAACTATTTTAATGTTCATGTACATTCTCTTGCCAAGAAGGTATAATCCAGATGAATTCTGAAGATATGGCAAATGATCCTACAAATTATGGAGAGGAAACACCGGCCATGGAAAGTAATCCCTATTCCGCAGAAAAAGTGGAAAGAGATATTTCGGCAAGCGAACCTACAACCTATACCCGAAATACGCCTCCTCCTATGGCACCCCACAAAAACAGATGGAAAATGTACTTACTGGTGGCTGGATTTCTTGTGCTCCTCATTGGTGCAAGCCTTGCAGCTATTATGGGTACATTTGATAGCAGCCTGTATCCGACCGGTGATAAGATAGCAGTAATCTATGTAGAAGGCTCAATTGTTTCCGGCAGTATATATGATGGATTAGGATATGCCACACCAGATGGAATTAACGAGAACATCCGTCAGGCTATGGAAGATGAAAGTGTAAAAGCAATCGTTTTAAGGGTCGATAGTCCCGGTGGTTCTTCAACTGCCGGAGAAGAGATATATGAAGAAGTTAAAAGGGCTCATGACGAAGGAATGCCTATAGTTGTATCCATGGGCAATGTAGCAGCCAGTGCAGCATATCATATATCCGTGCCTGCTGATGTGATCGTGGCGAACCCCTCAACAATGACCGGCAGCATAGGGGTAATCTGGACTTTTCAAAATATGTCCGCATATAATGAAAAAGAAGGAATTCAATATCATATAGCTAAATCCGGAGAGTTCAAAGATATGGGTGGCTCCTGGAGAGGCCTTTCAGATGAAGAAAAGGAATATGCTGACAGCGTAATTATGGAAGTTTACGAGACTTTTGTAACTGATGTTGCAGAGGGACGTAACATGTCCGTCAGCGAAGTAAAAGACCTTGCAGATGGCAGAATATACACTGGCAAGAAAGCAAAAGAATTGGGTCTTGTGGATGAACTCGGCAATTTCTATGATGCCATTGACATTGCTACGGAACTGGCGGGTATAGAAGGTGAACCTACAGTTGTCTATATGAACAAGCCTTCCCTGTCAAGTCTGCTATTCGGTTCTGAATCTCAAACTGAGAACACATCAATTGAAACTGTATTAAAGCAGTATCAAGAAACACCATATGGTCATTTGTCCTGAAAGAATATAGACAGATGTCCATCCACTTTTTTATTTGCGTGTATCAATCACTAAGATCATTGTTTCATTTCTTCCCCAGTTCCCTGCACTGCTCATGCCTGAAGCAGCCCACCACATGATCATTGACCATGCCAATTGCCTGCATGAAAGCATAGAGGATTGTAGGACCTACGAAATTGAACCCTCTTTTTTTCAGATCCTTACTGATCTTTTCTGCAATTTCGGTCTTTGCGGGGATTTCTGCCAATAATGTCCATGAATTCTGCACAGGTATATTGTTCACAAAGCCCCAGATGTAAGTGTCAAACGAGCCGAATTCATCTCTCACTTTTTTGAAAGCACGAGCATTATTAATGGCAGAGCGCACTTTGAGTTTGTTGCGGATTATGCCTTCGTTCTTAAGCAGTTCCTCAACCTTTGAATCATCGTAATTTGCAATCTTTTCATAATCAAAATTGTCAAAAGCCCTTCTGTAATTACCCCTTTTCTTGAGGATCGTTTCCCAGCTTAAGCCCGCCTGTGCACCTTCTAGCACAAGGAATTCGAAAAGCGATCTATCATCATGTACTGGCACACCCCACTCTTCATCATGATATTTCCGGGAGAGATCACTGGAAGAAGCCCATTCACATCTTACTGGCATAAGAGGTGGATTTGTGCTATAGAATATTATATTTTACTGATGTTTATTGAATATTAGATTATAAACGTGCAGATGAAAAAGAATCCATAGAGGATTCATTTGATTTTCTATTTAAAGGCTGGCATGAGAACATCATTTGAGACGCATGTGCAGGAATACGATTCCTGGTATGATGAGCACAGTAAAGTGTTCGATTCTGAGCTGGCAGCTATAAACAAAGTGCTGGGACATGTCCATCCGGAACAAAGATCCATCGATATAGGAGTGGGTACTGGCAGATTTGCACAAGCTTTGAATATCACCCATGGTGCAGACCCTTCTCTTGGAATGCTGGAATTAGCCCGGAAACGAAACATCGTTTGTACACAGGCAGTGGCCGAAAATCTGCCTTTCAAAAATAAGAGCTTTGATCTTGCTCTTATGGTAACTGTAGACTGTTTTTTGATTGACCTCAAGCAAGCATTCTCTGAGATCTACAGGATACTAAAACCAGATGGTAGACTTGTCCTGGAAATGATAGACATGAACAGTGAACTTGGAAAGACATATGAGAAAAAACAACCTGAAAACAAGTTTTACAGATATGCAAGATTCCGTTCAGTAGAAGAAATCTCCGAATTCCTCCATGAAGCAGGTTTAAGAAAAGTTACTACAGTGCAGACACTTTTTAGACCACTTAGGATGATAGAAAATGCTGAACCAGTAAAATATGGTTATGGAGAGGGAGGATTTGTAGTTATTAGTGCAATCAAGGAAAAACATGACAGTTGATAAGTACTCAAAGATCAATATATCAATAAGGATTTGACTACACTGTGATATGCAATTAGGGGAGTATGAAATGCAAGATATAGGTAAAGATTTCATGAAATTGACAAGGTTCCAGTACCTTGCAAAAGCACCACAAACAGAAGGATATCCTCAGCCACCTCTGCAAAAGGAGCCGGATGATGCTCTGGAGGTAATAGAACTACCTACTCCGGATACTGTTCACGTGAGAGATATAACCTTAAGGCGTGCTATCGAACATCGTACCAGCGTGCGTAGTTATTCCGATAAGCCCCTTACCTTAGACGAACTCTCGTACCTCCTTTGGTGTACACAAGGAGTAAAAGAAACTATAGAAGGTGTTGTCACTTTCAGGACTGTGCCTTCGGCAGGAGCAAGGCACGCACTGGAGACATACCTACTGATCAACAATGTCCAGGGTCTGGAACCTGGGCTATACAGATTCCTTGCTATAGGACATAAACTCCTGCAATTAGACATTGAGACCGATATGGCAAAGGAGATCACAGAAGCCTGCCTTGGCCAGGATTTTGTAAAGAAGAGTGCAGTGACTTTTATCTGGACTGCTGTACTCTCCCGTATGAAATGGAGATACGGCGAGAGAGGGTATCGTTACCTGCACCTGGATGCAGGCCA
>MVQW01000182.1 GCA_002067265.1 Methanomethylovorans sp. PtaU1.Bin073
ACTCCCAGTTCTACCCTGCCAATGAGCCTTTGTATGGCATCCACAGCCCTGTTGGCATGCACAACACCTATCATGCCTACGCCTGCCAGTCTCATGTCTGCAAATACATGGAAGTCACTGGTCTTCCTCACCTCATCATATATTGTATAGTCAGGCCTGACCAGCAGTAGGATATCTGCGGTTTTTTCCATACTACCGTCAAGTGGTGCGTATTGTGTGATTTCTTTTGGTACTTGCAAGTCTCTAGGGGCTTCCATGGTCTTTACCACGTATCCCATATCATGCAGGTATATGGCAATACCAGCTGCAAATGTTGATTTTCCAGCTCCAGGCGGTCCTGCAATAAGAATTCCGCGCTGTTCTCTTATACGCTCTTTAAGAACTGCGCTAAGACGGTATTGTTCAATAGACACTTTTGCCACTGGCCGAACAGCAGTTATTTCTATTTCGTCTGAAAACGGTGGGTTAGTAATAGCTATTCTCATATTGCCGATTTGCAATACGGATGCCCCATTGAAATCTAGTTCCATAAAGGAGGTAGGGTCACTACGTGCTCTCTCTATAAGTTCCCTTGAAATAAATTTGAGTTCTCCATAAGTACAGGGCTCTTCTCTTATTTTTAAAAATTGCACAGAAGCCACACTTCCCTTTTTAGCCATGGGTGATATCCCATTTTTGAGGTGTACAGACATAGTGTCTTCTGTGAAGAACTGCTCTATCTTAAGCGGTCCATATTCTATAAAGCGGGGAGATATAAAGTCAACATCTAAGCCTTTTGCTATGGCAACCTGTGACTGAACTCTGTCAGCAGTAACGAATATTGCATCATTTTCCTGAGCTGTTTCTCTTATGAGCGCATCGATTTCTCCGCCACCAGCAAGCTTTACTTCATCAAGGTTTGGCCTTCTTCCTGCAAAAATAAGTTCTATTGTTCCCTGAGTTGCAAGTTTGCGCAACTCCTGCAACTCTTCAAGTCCTTTAAACCCTATCTCCAATCCCCGGTTTGCCTGGGCTTCAAGCTCTGCAACTACTGCCTCTGGGATGATTATCTGAAAACCGGAGTAATCTCCGCTCTTTACCCGCGTTGATATAGCACCATCAATTATAGCGCTTGTATCACTGGCAATGCGGGTTGTACTTTGGCCCTCTCTCTTCATACTGATATATTAGTATCATTCTCTATATAATTCAATTGCAGGCCAGCTAGTACACTTCATCGGGCTCGAATACTTTGTCACCTACTATCTTGCCTTCTATGGTACGGTAGAAGCATGATCTGTATCCTGTATGGCATGCCCCCCCTTCCTGCTCGATCAGCATTAGGATGGCATCCATGTCACAATCGATACGTATTTCTATTATCTTTTGCAGATGATTTGAACTTTCTCCTTTCTTCCAGAGTTTCTTCCGACTACGGCTCCAGTAGTGTGCATATCCTGTTTCGATCGTCTTTTCTAAGGCTTCTTTGTTCATATAGGCACACATTAAGACTTCTTTTGTTTCGGAATCCTGTGCTATGGCTTGGACAAGTCCATTCTCATATTTCAGTTTATCAAGGTCTATCATTTTTCCACCACATTTTTATATTAATATCTGTATATTGTTAATCTGCTCAAGTAGTATCTCAGTTTACACTAACATATTTGCATTTATCGCTCATGGGTGAGATTTATGGATTACAGTTTTGATGGCTCCGGAGGTTATCGGGTTCCCACTGGTGTGGCGGGTCTTGATGTACAGTTAGGTGGCGGCGTACCGCCTGGAACAACTATTCTGCTTCTTGCAGAACCAGGGGCTGGTATGGAAGTATTTGCACATCAGTTTGCTTACGGCGGGCTTGTGAATCATGAAGATGTCTTCTATTTTTCATCCGAGCATCCGCTCTCAGAAGTAATATCTGGCATGGATTACTTCAACTGGAATGTCAGAAAACATTTGGAAGAAGGTAAATTTGATTTTACAGATGCTTATTCTCCGCGCTTTTATAATGTTCTTCCAAAGCATTTGGTATCTGATGTGTCCGCAAAGGATTTTCTCAAAAGAGGAACTGATTCTCTTAATTTGCTTAAGGGTACAGTGACTCAGGCGCGTACCAGAAAGTATAGAGGAGTTGTAGACTCCATTTCGTATTTCTTACGTTCCTATGAACTCAATAATGTATTGAATGTAATAGAGATCATATCCTCTATGGGTAAGGCAACTGGTGCTGTCCATCTTCTTATGATGACCAGTGGTATGCATGAGCCGATCATTGAAAACAATATGAAGCACATATGTGATGGTGTGATCGAGTTCAGGATGAAAGAGCGTGGTAGCGAAGTAGAACGCTCTATACTCCTTAGAAAAATGAGGGGTATGATCGTTCCTAACAGGACTATTTCTTACGTGATCACCACTAAAGGTGTAGAGCTTGAAACGACCACAAGGGTACTGTAATGTACAGTGCCCATAGAAACATATTTCAGTTCGTCTGTCCTTATTTCACTGATTAATTATGAAGCAAGAGCTTTTGCATATCTTGAGGGATGTTTTCAAATCAGCAGGTTACAGTGTTAACGAGTCTTCTCGGTGTGATTTAATTGCCGAAAAAGACGGTTATAACACTATTATTAAATTCGGCTCAGATCCTGATATGTCTGATCTTAGATTATTTGCTGATCAGGTGCTAGAAGGTATTGGCCTTTATGTTTCTACTACAGATGTAAATGCGGATGTAAAATTCTATGGTGAAAATCTTGGACTTATAATATGGGATAGGGATGAAGTAGCTTTGCATATTGGCAGAGCTGTGATTGCTGATATTGAGGGAACTGCAGGCAAACTTGAGCTTGTAAGGGCGCCATCTTCGTATTCTAATGAATATTCTTGTGAACCATCTGAGTCACGTTCCTTTTCTGATGTTTTCAGGGGAACAACCGTCTCAACAAGAGACAGTGCTATTTCTTCGTATCGTTCTGTAGCATCTGCATCTCCTTTTGCTCAAGTTGTAGTTCCTGCACATGCTGTTAACTCTGTGCGGCTGGAACTTCAGGCTGCTCCTCTTAAGCTCACAAAGGATCGTGCTGCTGTGATGGGCAAACCTCATGTGCAAACGGTACAGGCTGTTGTCCTTAAACTTGTTCCCTTCTGGAGATATTCTTATTCTCTAAAGGTGGAAAAGAAGTATAAATCTAAGATCATCGATATTTCTGGTGAAGGTGTAGGATATCTTAATGCATTGAACGGCAACATCAGTAATATCGCCATTAATGAAATAAGCGATGTACTTGATCTCCCGGATAATGACTATGAGCTCAAAACTCAAATAATAACTCATGCACAAGCTAAGGATTCAATTATTAACATGCTGATAGATGAGCACACAAAAGACCTTCGCTTTGATGATACAAAAGGCGAAGCTATAATCTCAGAACATAAGAGGTTCAAACCGGCCGTTGAAGATATTAATCTGCAGATAGATCTTATCTATGTGCCTATATGGGAGGTAAAAGGACCTCGCAATTCAGTAGAGCTGAATGCTCATACTTCTGAGGTGCTTACCCATCCTGTAGACGATGATGTTGAGTTTATATGAGAAGGTTTGTTCGCAATCATACGAATATCTTTTTATACCAAAACTACATATAAAGGTATTACTGTTTAGTCCATAGGTACTGATAGTAATTAGAATAAATAAAGAGTGAAAGACACATGGTAGAGATAACAGTAAAGGCAGCATCAGAAATCAAGTCACTACTTGAGTCAGAGAACAAGACGGACCATGCACTAAGGGTGTTCGTTGCAGGTATGAGCTGCTGTGGTGTGCAGTACGGCATGTCTCTTGATAATGAGTTTGGGGAAGATGACATTACAGTAGACAGTCAAGGCATTAAGATAGTCTTGAACAAGAACGATGCAGATGGCTTGTCCGGTGCAACTATTGATTTTGTCGATGGTCCAAACGGTAGCGGTTTTATCATTGACAATCCAAAGGCATCTGGCGGATGCGGTCCATGTGGTGGCGGTTGCCACTAATTTATTTCTATTTTGATAACTATTGAGGTGGTTACATGTTTCCGGGCGTAGGCGGTAGAGGTATGAACCCTGCCAAAATGAAACAAATGATGAAGCAGATGGGAATAAGCATCGATGAGATTCCTAATGTGGAGCAGGTAATTATCCGGACACCGGATGTAGATATTGTTTTTAATGATGCTAACGTCACAGTAATGAATGCGCAGGGAGCTGATACATATCAGGTTGTCGGCACACCGGAAAAGGTTCCACGAAAATTGGAAATCCCTGATGATGATGTGAGGCTGGTGGCTGAGCAGACTGGGGTTTCTGAAGAAAAGGCAAGGAAGGCTCTTGAGGATGCTAAGGGTGACCTTGCAGAAGCAATTTTAGCCCTCTCTGCATAATTTTCACATCTCTCTCATTTCTTTTTTCCGTTTTTCGATCTGTCTGAAAATTTATTGTTGTCTTCGTGTGGCCGCAACAGATTTATACTATTTTTCTCATTATACATGATTAATTATGTAGAATGCGTGTGTATAACCTCTCTGCCTGTTTGCCTCAAAAGCTGTGTTATTTTCTAATAATGCGGATTTTGGACGTAAGGTAGACTGACATCTTATGACTCGCTATTGCATGAATAAATGAGGTATTTTT
>MVQW01000183.1 GCA_002067265.1 Methanomethylovorans sp. PtaU1.Bin073
TGGGAAGGAGAAGGCAAGTGGTGTGAAGTCTGCTGATAATGAAGAAATCCCAAAAGATAAATAACATAAGGATATAGTTGAGCCAATTTAAAGAATTAGCTGTGGATGTGACAGGTATGTCTACTGAAAACAACGCATGTGATATAACGGTCTCCAGTAAGGAGAAGGAAATGCAGAGGATCATTGCACAACATCCCTGTTACTCAAAAGAGGCACAGCATAAGTATGGCAGGATACATTTACCTGTTGCTCCTGCTTGTAATATCCAATGCAATTATTGTGACAGGAAGTTCGATTGTGTTAACGAGAGCCGTCCCGGTGTCACAAGTGAAGTCTTGACACCTATGGAGGCCCTGGAGAAGACCAAGCAAGTGCTCAAGGAGTTTCCATTCATCAAAGTAGTTGCAGTGGCAGGTCCTGGAGATCCTCTGGCCAATGACGCTACTTTTGAAACTTTCAGGCTTATCAAGGCTGAGTTCCCGGAGGTCACTCTTTGCCTGAGTACCAATGGACTTGCACTTCCAGACAGGATGTCTGAGGTCATCGAGACAGGTGTGGACACTTTGACGGTGACCCTGAATGCCATAGATCCGGAAATAGAAGCACAGCTTATCAGCCATGCAGTTTACAAGGGTAAGGTTTACAAGGGTGTGGAAGCTGCTGAGATCCTTATCAAGAACCAGCTTGCAGGCATTAAGATGGCTGTAGATGCGGGTATCGTAGTTAAGATTAATACTGTGATGGTGCCAGGCATCAATGATAGGCATATCATCGAAGTGGCTAAGAAAGTCAACGAGCTGGGTGTTTATATAATGAACATCATGCCTCTTATCTGCCAGGCTAAGTTCGCAGATATGGAGCCGCCAACACCTGAAGAACGGCAGGCTGTGCAGAAAGCATGTGAACCTTATGTGCAGCAGATGAGACACTGTAGGCAATGCAGGTCAGATGCGTTCGGTCTGATAGGAAAGGACCTTTCCCAGATGAGCGAAGAACGCCGCCATACCATAAAACTGGAAATGTCTGAAAAGGCTGAAAAGCATAAGTGAAGATGTTCTAATCCATTGGTGTTCTAGATGGACCTGGAGTTGCTTGCCCGTAATCTGCGTGAGTTCGAAGGTGTCTCACGCAAAAAACCCATTGCAGAGATTTTCAAGATATTTGAGAGCGTGCGCCATGAATATGGCAATGTCATCGCAGACTTTGGTGATGATGCCGCTGTGATAGACATAGGCGGCGATGATGTTATTCTGTTCGCTGCTGATGGTATTTGGGGCAGAATAGTGGAAAAGAGCCCATGGTGGACTGGTTATACTTCTGTAGTTGTAAATGTCAATGACATCTCGGCCATGGGTGGTAAGCCCCTTGCGATGGTAAATGTTATGTCATCCGGTGATCCCGAGTCTATAAAAGGCATAATGGAGGGTATAAGGGATGGTATTAACAAATTTGGTGTGCCAATGGTCGGGGGTCACACTCATCCAGACACTCCATATAATTCTCTTGCAGTTGCCATCATAGGTATAGCTAAAAAAGACTGCGTTATCAGAAGCGATACTGCAAGTCCGGGGGATGTTGTTATCTTTGCATACGATATGGATGGCCGGGTAGGTAAAAATTCGCCATATAGCTGGGATACTACTTCCTTTAAAGATCCTCAATTTGTGAGGGATTGTTACCTGGTGATGGTGACAATGGCCGAAAGAAAGCTTGTGACAGCAGGTAAGGATATCAGCAATCCTGGTTCAATTGGAACTCTGGGCATGTTATGCGAAACCAGTAAGGTTGGAGCTTCTATAGACATTAAGAAGATACCAACGCCTGAAAATATGGATTTTGAGCAATGGTTGAAGATATATCCTGCAACAGGTTATGTTGTAACCACAAAACCGGAGAATGTGCAGGCATGTCTGGATGTATTCGGTCAGGTCGGCATCACTGCTGCGGCTGTGGGTGAGATTAATGACACCTATAAGGTCGAAATTCACGATGAAAAAGAAAAAGCTACTGTTTTTGATTTCACTCAGGATATCATAACTGGCATTGATGACTAATTGAATTATCAATGCCTTGTGATGTGCAGCAAAAAAGCATGAGGTATTTCAGTGTTCACTGTTAATCCATGCAACCAGTTCATCATGCAGGAACTGTTCTGCAGCCTGCACAACTTCAAGTTTGCCGCGCAGTACCAGCAGGTCTCTTTCGTCACATTCTATTATGTTTACTGATATTTTCCTCTCTACAGGTTCAAGGTCGAATTCTTCGACCATATCATATATGATGTAGGATGGGGTTCCAGGTGGTATGATCAGATCATAGAGTTCTTCAAGCTCCCCTTCTTCAGCATGTTTTTTTGCTTTCAGGTCTTCAAGTGTTAGTTTTTTTACCATGTGCCTCACCTATTGTAGAAGCTCATATTCAGCTTCAGCATAAAAAGTAAACGGATAAGAAGAGAAAAAAATGGTACGTTGTGTACCACATCAGAGAATTTGTGCACCAGCATGAGGGCCGGGCAGGGAGTCGTAGACCTCTTCCACGTGCACAACAACGGCTGCTTTCTTTGGCATGTTCGGTTTAGCTGAGTCTACCCATTGCTTCATTTCGTCAAATATCTTACCATCTGTGATCATTTTCACACTGCCCTTTATCTGGAAGCACTTCCTTGTATAGCTGTCATATACCACAAAAGCTACTTTTGGGTTGTGTTTCAGATTATCTTCAGTTTTGAGGAAGAAATTATCCGAGATGAGGATTGTCTCAGCGTCCATTACTTTCAGGAAGCCTACAAGGGCAACGTTGGGAATGCCATTTGCACTTGATGTTGCTACTGGTACTGGGTTCTGCTTGGCGATAGTGTCCATTACTTCTTTTGTCATCTTTACCATTGTTTACTACTCCTGTGTGATTCTCAATGTCTCGTTTTTCTTTGAAATTTAGTTATAGCTACTCACATATTTTGATTGTGGTAGTAGTAGAGGTTTTTCTTAGCACTATGTCTCAAAAGCAGAGGGTATGCAAATGTACATAAAAATACCGGAATGTTTATGCTTTTGA
>MVQW01000184.1 GCA_002067265.1 Methanomethylovorans sp. PtaU1.Bin073
CTACCTCAATCTTTGATTCATCTGAGCGGAAAAGAAGTTCAGAAGCAGGCTTACCTTCGGGTGTCTTGTAGATGAGTTCAAGGGCATCTGAGCCTGACCACTTTACGTTTACTACGGTCACTAATGCATCCGGCAAAATGCCACGCACTGCTGAATTGGGTTGTAGGTCTTCGAGCTTGCTCATGGTCACGCACTCGTGAAGTTTGAGTTAACTATAAACATTAACATCTTTAACATTTTCTATAGAGTTTGTTTCAAAACCCACCCTCTTCTCATTTCACTAATTTCTGCTTTAACAAGAATAGGGGAAAGTAGAACTTTTACTTTTTTATGATGTCTAAAAAATGTATAGAATTTAAATGGATTTGGTATTTATTTTGAACTTCCATGAGTTTTCCTTATACAACTTGCTTTTACCTTGAGAAATAACATGATATCACTCAGGTCATCTTATTTTAGATAACCTGTTTTATTTATGGCTTGCTTAATCCCCATTTGCGTGGTCCTGGTTCAGGTTTGTCGGAATTAGGTATTGTTGAAATGTCTTCTTTTATGAATTTCATTGCTTGTTTAATTATTTGAATCTTCTTTTTTACCTCCGACATTTCATATATCAGATTCGTTCTCTCCTTTTCAAACTCATTTAAGTCTGCAAGCTTTGTTTCTTTGAACCCGAGAATATCATCATTTTCAAGTTTTGATAATTGTTCGTATAAGTTATGTAATTTTAAATTTAAATTTTCGTGTTTAGAAGAGAAAAATCTATCTATGCGCGAGTATTTATGCTTAATTTCAAACATTTTTAGCATTTTATTATCCTTGATTTCCCCACACAGCCATTCTATTGTTTCTTCACTATAACCATATGAGTCCATCTTTACACCATACTTATCCTCAATCACCTTACACAAGGCATCCATTTCTTTTTCATTATGACTAAGTGAATGTGATGACGATATATGCTTATTATATAACTGAATTTCCTTTTTAATCTCAGTTATCTCTTTTTTTGTCTTTGGAATATTTTCCCTTATCTTTTTAATAATTTCTTTTTTCTTTTCTTGGTAGTTAGAAGATTTTATCACCTCTGAGAATTTCAAAACATCTCCTTTATAAAGCTCACTTACTTCATCAGTTATATTTTGAATATGTTGTTCTATTCTTTTGACATTTACTTCTAATATCCCAAGTTGAACTTCATTTTCATATAAAAGTTTGAGCAATTCATCTTCTGGACGCCAATGAATTCCTTTTTTACTTTCAACTTCTTTAGACATAACACACACCTTATCAAAGCTCATGCTAAAAATTCTATTACACTTAATAGTTTAAAGAAATTGAGGACATATCCCCTTATAGTTTATAGTGCATACTATCATTTGACGATAAAATATCTGTACTTTTTATATTTATTAATTGTTACAGGGTCTTATAATCAATTAATCAAAGTTTCAATTGGTGCATGAAATGTAAGCAGGTACCATCGGTGCAGCCCTCAGGTAACCATGAACTGGGCAGCTCTGGCGCAGGTGCCTTTCTCCAGTCTTAAGCACTACCCATTCGAAGGTGTATTCCTTCTTACACTTGGGACAATAAATGCCAATATCACGCTTATGCAGGTTATCATGAAACGGGTCCTCATCAAATCCCAATGCCCTTGATGCTGCTGCATCAGCTCTTGCATTCTTTTCTCGTGGTATCCACTCAACCTTTGCTGACTGGAACTTGGACAAGAGTGCTTTTGATTCTGCATTCAATGGTTTCAGGTTGTCCTTGTTCACCTTCCATGAGCCTGCCACCTGGTTCACAACGAGTTTACTGTCACCCTGAACAAGTATGTCTGTCCATCCCAGTGCAAGTGCCTGCTTCAGACCTTCTATGAGGGCAGAGTACTCGGCTTCATTGTTGGTACCTATACCATCAAGCTTGCGAGATATCTCTTTGAGAACGTGGTTGTCTTCGAGAAGGATGACACCGATACCTCGTGTGCCGGGGTTTGGGACAGCACCACCGTCGAATTGGATGACTTTCATGGGAGTAGGGACCTCTTTTTGGTATAACATGATGTTGTAGAGTTACACTATTGAAATGAGTAATGTTGCACTATCTGTACTATTAGTTATTCAACAACTCTTTTAATTCGGCCTTGATTAATTTTATGTCTCTTGCAATTGAATTTTGGATTTTTGTGTGCACTTGATTTATTGCTTCTGAGTCTTTCAAGTATTTGTTTAAACATCCTCTGTTTATTAAATCAGTTATTTTGTCATAATCTTTATTCTGCCCACTTCTAATGTTAATGAAATTTGTATCAAACATGTGGTTTAGTTCAAACATGTTAGTGAATTCTGTCAGGTGTATATCTTCTTCATTTAAGGCCAAATATGTATATGGAATGATTTTATTGTAATCTTCCTTAAATCTCCACCATATGTTATCCACTTGCTCAATCGAATAATGTTTCTCTTGAGATATTGCACTTTCAATTTCAGAATTCAGTTCAACAATTCTATTAACATCAAATCTTTCCAGTGCAGATTTAAGAGGTAAATAGAATAACTCAAGCCTTCGTTCACAAAAAGTGATTCTTTGTGAGTTAGCTGCCTGTGCTGTGTTCTTTTCTGTAGAAGACATTATGTTGTAAGTAAATGCTACATAAAAAATTGTTATAAGAACCAATAGTAGTGAGGATGCTAAGTCAATATAAGATGTTTCGTTAGAAGGTATTCCTAATAGTTGTAATAAGAAAGCATATGCAATTGATAACACACTTAAAGCCAATAAACAAAATACTATTGCTATAGACAATACAATAAGTAACAATAGTGGCTTACTTCGCAGCATATTCACGAAATTGTGATTATTATTGTTCATAGTGCTAATTTATTTACCGACAACATATGATTGTTACGCCGAAGGTGAAACAGAGTTAGCTTTCTTCTACTTATGAATTCACGGGTATATCACCCTCAGAACTTGAACGCTTCTCTATGCCTCTCGTAATGCCCACATGCCATCTCATAGCTCGCCCATGAACACGCATTGCCTAGTATGATGCACTTGAGCACCCTGTCCATCTTCCTGCACCTCTCTACTAGCTTCTAGGGAGACCGTACAAGCCTCAGAGAGCTTACCTGCCCACAAAGGTTCAAATACCCCCTATCACTGAGTATTCAGTTGCACCTGAATGGATTACTTGGTATCCGGGCACATCACACATCTCCTGCCCGGAATATCACCTATACTTTTTTGATACCCTTGAGATATAGCAAAATTTATCTGTTTTTGTGTCATTTAGGATATCAAAATCACTCAAAAACATCTAACACACGTAGTAATACTTCTGGATATCTTCATTCATCCGCAACTGAGAATCAACCTGCACCCGAAGTAAGGCAAAATGAAAAAGGTTCTCATCCCTAAGCTGCATGGAATAAAAAGTCTCAAGGAAATAAGGCAATAAATAAGGATTGTCAATCACGCTGCAAAGAAGAAGCAACTCCTCTGATATCGAATCAAGGTCTTTGAGTACAGAGTGGCCTGTTATGATCTTCAGAGTATCTACAGAATATTCTTTTTCTGCAAGGAGTACTTTTCCTGCGATGTTCATTACACACCTCTTGATCTAATCCATTATACAGATCACGCCTGAGAAAGCAATCTTTTTTCTATAATCTCTTTGCACCTTTGCAGATCTTCTACACGATTTATGTTTAATGCAAAAGCACTTTCCTGACTCACCAGACTTTCATATTCCTGTTCCTGTTCAATATTACTGCCATCTATGATATTAACACCGCAAGGCACTATCAGTTCTCCTGCCCAATTAAAAACAGTGTCTGGTCTTACACATAGTCCTTTACAAACAGAGAGCGGAGAGAATACGGACATTGCAGGCTTCCCACATTTTTTGTATTCTTGGATAACGTAATCAATATGTTTGCCCTTAAGCAAAGGCAGATCAGACATTATGATAAGGACTGGAGAATGTATACCTGCCTTTTTTACGGCATATATCATATCACCTACGTAATTACCTCCTCCTGTCATAATGGTCCTTACCTCTCCATTATATTTTTTCTGAAGGAAGCTTTGTGTAAGAGGGGTAGCAGGAGAGACGGCAACAAACACCTTGTCTATTCCGGAAGCCTCATGCAAAGCATCTATGACATAAGTGATCAAAGGTTTATCAAGCAAAGTCACACATGGCTTCTCGCCCATCCCCAGCCTGCTTCCCAACCCACCGGCCATAATTATAGCATCCATGGAATACCTCCGTTATGATAGCTCAATACCAATACGATGATTATAAGGGCAATAGTTCTTCCTACCTCATTGGAAGTGCCGATCACATCCCCATTCATGCCGCCAAAGTGCCTGTTACTTATGTTCAATATAATAAAAGCTGAAACAATAGCAGCTATAAGAGCAACAAGCCCTCCATACCAAAGCCCGAAAGGTACCAAGGCAAGAGAACAGATTACAACTGAACCTAATAGTCCAACAAGGTACTTTGGAATAGTCGTGTTCTGTACAAGGATGGATCCCAAACCTTCATGAATAGACTTGCCGAAAGCTGCTATTGTGAGCATGCACTGCATTGCAGATACTTCTGCGATCAGCATGGAGGACAATAGAACAGTAGCAGCTGTCTTTATGCTACTATCAGCAAATATAAGAGCTTCAGATTGAAGAGATACTATTGATGAATAGAATGCAAGGATACCCATTGTACAAAATCCTACGCCTCCTATACCAAGCGCAACATCCTTAAGAGCCCGGATCTTCTTTTCCACAGACCCGTGAGCAGTTAAACCATCACCAAAATCTGCAAGGCCATCAATATGGTTTAGACCTGTAAGATAGTATACAAAAACAACTATCAGTACAGCGCTTATCTGCTGTGGTAATGCCATCATGGCTAAGAAAGAGAATGCTCCCATAAGTAATCCCAAAACAGCACCTACAAGAATATGCAAATAAGTTCTCTTGAAGAACTCATCCAGACCTTCCATTGTCAGGCCTACAGGGATAGTAGAGAGAAAACCAAAGCTGGAACGTACTGCCAGAAGGAAGTTATTCATCCTGCGATCACACCACTGTTCTCATTATTCTTGTTCTTCTTCTCACCTGTTTTTTCTTTTTTGAGGCCTGATTCAGCCATGCTCCGGGTATACATACTCGCAGAGACACCACCAATAAGGCCTCCAATGACATCATCCATAAAAGGACCAAGCTTTGAAAGAATGCCAGGTTTTTGTTTATCGAAACGCACAAACTCAAAAGTACCCTTATCACCACTGATATATCTGGAAATGCTCATTCCAAGTACTTCATCAGCTATTATGAATGTCAGGTCCCTTTCATAGGATTTTCTGCTTATGTTTGGAAGATGACCATTGCGTCCTTCTTTTTCAAGTAACATGCCAGCATATATCAGAAGGCACAAATTTGGATCAGACAAAGCTAGGTTAAGTTCTCCCAGAAACACTTCTTCTGCTTTTTCTCTTGTCTCTATTCCCGGATGAGGAACATAAAGCTCCAGTGCCGTATCAATCAGCATTTGCACAGTGATTCCCTCTTCCTCTAATAGATCCCTTATATCTAGAAGAACATCACCTTCCAGTTCCTTTGACTGATCCTTTTTCATATCGTTGCTTTTGATATCTGATAATTTCATATTCATCACTTTGGTCAGACCTTAATAAAATGCATAGAAACGATTCATAAGAATGTAAATCATGGAAGCGCACATAAGTACAGAGATTGCAGAAGACATCAATATCAAACTGCGTGCCAGTTTAATGTGGGAGAACTGAGGATAAGGATTCCTGGAAGCCAGCAGATAAACATTCGGTTTCTCCAGACGAATACCCATAGCCCCCGCAAAAGAAGCCATGGGATAGCCTGAGTTTGGAGATGGAGTCTTGGTTCCATCCTCGATTGCAATTTTGACTGCACTTACAGGATCAAGAGACCTTGAAAATGCCGGTATCAGACGCAAGAGAGTAGCAGCTATGAATATAGGTATCAGTGACAATCTGGCAGGTATCCAGTTCAACACGTCATCGAACCTTGCAGAGAACCAGCCGAGATGCAGATATTGAGGATCTTTGTAGCCCACCATGGAGTCAAGAGTGCTTGTTGCTTTGAATATATAGGCAGCGATTATCCCAAACGGCCCAAATATTACAAAATAGAACAAAGGTGAAAGGATGCCATCTACAAAGTTCTCCGATGATGTCTCTATCACGGCTGATGACACTTGCTCCTGCGTTAGTTTAGATGTATTCCTGCTCACATACATGGAAAGTTTCTTCCTTGCCCCATCCAGATCACCTTTTGCAAGTTCTCCATATACTTCTTTTCCTGCATCCATGAGGCAGCGTACAGCAAAAGTGATCTTGAGAAACCAAGCCGCTATAAGGTATCTGATAATTGTAGGTATACTTTCAGTATCAAGTATAACAGTGGCAACTAGGCCAATAAGAGCGGCAAAAAGAATGCAGCACAATGCCATAAAGATACCATAGATCCTTCTGTTTTTGGAAGGTGCCTTGCACTTGAAAAAGGAGATGAGATTTCCTATCCATACAACAGGATGTATGGCAAAGGGAGGCTCTCCTATTATTAGATCAATGATAAAGGCCAGGAACAATACAGCAATCAGATCAAATGCACTTATTGTGAAGAACATAATCGTGGCTCCATAACCTGCTCCCATACCTTCTTGATCGCTTGCTGAGTGCAACCCTCAGCGGTCAGCACAGAGAGCATTTTTTCAACCACTGCAGGTTCATGTACTACTATGCATTCAAGGCAGCTCCAGACCTCATTCCCACTTGAGCCGGTTATCCATTTACCCTCCGTACGCTCATCCTGACACGGATAAAATGGACAGAAACAAAAAGTGCAATCCTGACCTTCATAATGACATGGATAATAATTGCATTCTTTATTGCTTCCAAGAGATCCTTTATCCCGGGCCTTCTCCAGGTTACGCTCCAGATAAAGAATTGCCTGTTCTCTGCCCCATTCCTGAATTACCTGCCTTATGCAATCCACTATACGCTCATTTTCCTCCCTGGTACGTACAGCTATGCGGATGTGGTGCTTTCCAAGATCCTGGAAAGAACTGCAATCCCTTATAAGAACACCATGTGCCGCCATTCTTTCAGTCAATTCCACAGAATCCATGGACAGATCGCTGATATCTACGTAAATATAATTAACAGTGCTCTCAAGGGGTCTGAATCCACGGCGTTCCAGTTTTTGCATGAGGAATTCCCGTTCCCTGGAGATCATATCCCTCGATTCCACAAGATATCGACTGTAACAGCCACCTTCCATATTCATAAGAACAGTACTCACTTCTTCTGCTACACATCCCAGGTTCCACGAAAGCCTTGCATTATTCAGCAACGTTGCAATTGTCACGGAAGCAACTCCAAAACCCATTCTAATGCCAGGGATAGCAAAAGCCTTGGTAAGGGAACGCTGGATGAACAGATGGTCATTGGACTGCACAAGATCCACAATAGTCTGTGAAGGATCTGCCAGTTCTATAAAGGCTTCATCAACAAAAAGAATCACATCATTTTCCCTGCATTTGTCGATGAGTCTCTCAAGTTCTTTCCTGGTGAACATTTTGCCGGTGGGATTATTCGGATTACAAACAAAAAGAAGCCTGGCATCTTGTAAGATTTCATCCGGCACATCAGGCAGCATATCCTGTTTTATATATCGGATATCAGCTCCGAATATGCTGCACTGCTGTTCATATTCGCTGAACGTGGGCGATGGAATAAGTACTATATCACCCTTTTCTATGACTGTTTCTGCAACCAGCCGGATGATTTCCGATGAACCATTACCAGGTATTATATTTTCGGCAGTCATGCCTTTTCCTATAAAACCTGCGGCTGCTTTTCTGAATTCTACGTAACGATTATCGGGATATTGACCCATTCTCTTAAGGGCAGAATGCAAAATATTATCCATATCAAGCCCGGTGTAGGGATGGTCAAAGGGAGTGCCGTAAGGATTAAGACTGGCACTTGCATCCAACATTTGGGATTCCGGTATGCCGTATTGCTGGGATGATTTTCTCACCAGACCTCCGTGTTTGCATGGCTGTACCTTTAACAGATGTTCTCTGACCGGGATAAATTTTGTTTGTCTTGACACAGTTATCGCCTTTTTTTTAGATAACAGGACCTATATTAAGTTATTTAATTAAGTTGAATGCAATTAAATTAAACTTGTTTAAAGCTTAAGATGCCAAGGGAATATATGCAATAAAGATAATATAAATTATAACAAAGGCTTTATTATTTTACTCCATGCCTTCTGTATGTTAGCTTCAGTATCCCCTTCTTCCATAAGGATATCAAGTATTTGACGAGATAACGTTGACTGATGTATATAGGTACAGTTTTCGCAGCTCCATACCCTATTACCACTGGATCCTACTATCCACTTGCCGCCGGTACGCTCATCCTCGCATGCGTAGAAAGGACAAAAACAAAAAGTGCAATCCTGCCCCTTAAAATGACAGGGATAATACTGACATGTACCCCTGCTTGCCGGAGCAACTCCTGATGCAGCGCTTTCTATGGTTACTTCCAATCTTTCCCTTGCATCCTCTTTGCTTGTTTCAGTAAGAACCTCACCTATAGCCTTTAAAAGGGTATCATTATCTTCCTGTGTGCGCATGCCGATTCGGACAAACTGCTTTTCTGCCTGGAAGAAGGAACTGCAATCCTTTATAAGAAAACCTTTTGATGCGAGGTTCTGTGTAAGCGTTCGGGAATCCATAAAAAGGTCTTTGAGGTCCACAAGAAGATAATTCGCATCAGAGTGCTGAGGAGAAAAACCATAGATCCGACCTATGCGGTTCATCAAATAATTACGTTGAGACTGTATAAGCTGCCGGGATTCTTCCAGATACCTGGAGTTAATTCCCCCTTCTATATTAAGGACAGCTGTACACAATAAATCCGAAAAAGCACCGATGCTCCAAGGCAGACGACCATTGTTAAAATACTGAGCCAAATTCTCAGAAGCGATTGCATAAGACGCTTTGAGTCCCGGAAGCGAAAAAGAATGAGCAATTGAACGAATGATCACAAGATAATCATTTCCAAAAGTATAACCTGCAAGAGTTTGGGACGGATCACATAATTCAATACAGGATTCATCCACTATGAGCATAGTTTTGTTCTCAGCACACCTTTCTGCAAAAAGCCTCAATTCCTTTCGAGGGATTAAGCGGCCTCCTGGATTAGCAGGATTGGATAAAAGCACTAATCTGGCACAGGATAACACATCATCCTCTGCTAACAATAGCTCATGGGGAGGCAGAGGTAACACACGTGCTCCAAATAACACAGAATTTAGAGCATATTCTGGTGTGGAAGGGAATGGAGTCAGTACTATGTCTCCTTTTTCAAGAGTGCAACCCAAAATCAGTCTTATAAGTTCGCATGTTCCACTACCAGGCACAACGTTAGCGAAAGTAATATCCTTACCTATAAAGTCAGCAGCTGCAGTTCTAAATTCCAGATACCGGTTATCAGGATATTGATTGATTTGTTTTTTAGCAGCACTAATCAGGCCATCAAGGTTCAAACCACTGTGTTGATACTGAAAAACATTGCCCATAGGATTTAGACGTGTGCTAAAATCAATTGAACTCGTTTTTTGTGCATCTGCTTTTGCACGAAGATCATCCGGAAGGATACAATGATGATATTGAGATATTAAATATGTATTTTCCTTAAAAACTGCTCTCTTCTCCTTCATGGATTATCTCACTCTGTCACTTATGCATACCTGATATAATTAAGTTTTTATCTTTGCTTCCGCCAAAAATATATATCAGTAACAAAAGCAATTCTAGATGGCAATCTACAGAATTTATGATTGATCCGGATAAAGGAGTGATAAATATGGCAGATGTAATTGATTACAAGATAATTGGAAATGATATGCAATTAGTAGAAATAGAGCTTGATCCAGGGGAGAGCGTGAGGGCTGAAGCAGGTGCCATGACATACATGGGACCAGGTATCAAAATGGAAACTTCCACTGGTGGAGGTATATTAAAGGGACTGAAACGAGCTATCACAGGAGAAAGTTTTTTCATTACAAATTTCACCCACGAAGGAGAAGATAAAGGATATGTGGCTTTCGGAGCGCCATATCCGGGGAAGATCATTTGCCTTGACCTTGCACAACTGGGAGGGAGATTTATTTGCCAGAAAGATTCTTTCCTCTGTGCAGCCAAAGGAATAGAAGTGGAACTTGCGTTCACTAAAAAACTTGGAGCAGGGCTTTTTGGCGGGGAAGGCTTTATCCTGCAAAAGTTAAGTGGTGATGGCCTGGCTTTTGTCCACGCAGGTGGTACTATCATAGAAAGAGACCTCAAAGCAGGTGAAGTGATACGAGTCGATACCGGCTGTGTATGTGCATTTGCTGAAAGCGTTGCCTATGACATCGGTTTTGTAGGCGGATTCAAGAATGCGCTTTTTGGAGGAGAGGGTATAGTACTCGCAACTCTTCGCGGTCCTGGAAAAGTATTCCTGCAAAGCCTGCCTTTCTCCAGACTTGCTGACAGAGTGATGGCTGCGGCAAGATACCAGAGCCGGGATGAATCAACTGGTGTCGGCGGAATTGGAGGAAAAGTAATAGGCGGAATACTTGGAGGAGACAAATCCTTCTGAGAGATGGATATAGAAATAATTGAAAAACTCATAACTAGATATTAATGCTGAGGTGCATCTTAAGTGAGAATATTTGCAATTGCTGACCCTCATGGGGACTATTCGAAGATAAAGGGGCTTCTAAAAAAGGCCGGTGAGATAGACCTGGTTCTTGTGGCAGGAGATATCACAAACTTCGGCCCTGATGAAAAGGCATTGGAACTTTTCGAACTTTTTGATGTACCTATTTTGGCAGTACCTGGAAATTGTGATCAAACATCTATACTTAAAGTGCTTGATAATTCAAAAGCTGCAAACCTCCACCAAAATTCCTATACAATCGATGATACAGTATTCATCGGTTATGGAGGCTCCAATCCTACTCCGTTCTGCACACCTTTCGAGATGCAGGAATGTGATATTGGAGAAGGGCTTGAGGAAATAGTGAAAAAATCAGAAAGTAATAATGTGAAAATTGTATTGCTGACTCATGCTCCTCCATATGGTTTTCTTGATGAAGTACCATCCGGGCATGTCGGATGTACATCTATCTCGGCTTTCATAGGAAGAGCTGAACTAATTGTATGCGGACATATACACGAAGCTAGAGGTGTTGTAAGAGAGAAAGGAACAGTAATTGTTAACCCTGGCATGGCAGCTTTAGGATATGCTGCTCTTATAAAGATCAACAATAGTCGTGTAGGAGATATAATCGAAGTTGAACTTCTGAAGTTTTGAAGTGAAAGTTTATTAGGTAGAGGGTATTAATATATAAACCGGTGATAGGGATGAAAGTAAAAACTTTTATATTATTACTCATGCTGTCTTCTGTTATGTTGTCTGGTTGTACTGATAACAAGACTCCAGACAGTGGTGTTAATGCAACAGATAATGTTAGTAATATTAGTACTGAGAATGTCACTACAGATACTACAAACATCACATCTTTGAATGAAAGTGAACAAAACGTTAATACAACTGCAGAAGAGCAGCCGGCTGTAAACGTACCAGCTGCAAATGTATCTACTGAAGATACTACGACTACAACCACTGGCCCATACGTGGTAGATACTGGAGTTCCCCGTACTTTTACCGTACGCCTGGAAAAATTCCTCTCATCTCCAAGTACGCTGGTCGTAGCGCCTAAGGATACCGTATACTGGACCAATTTCAATGATCCTAAAAGATTATTTGTCCTTGTAAGCGAGGATGGACTATGGGAAAATAGGAACATTGGATACAGAGAATCCTTTGGGTATACTTTCAATGAAACTGGAACATTTAAT
>MVQW01000185.1 GCA_002067265.1 Methanomethylovorans sp. PtaU1.Bin073
CCCTGTTGAATGATAATGAGTTTTTATCATGGATACGCAACGTCTCTTCAAATACAACAATGACTGCAGTATGCGGTGGTACTTTATTATTAGGAGCTGCAGGATTCTTGAATGGAAAAAGAGCAACCACGCATCCAATGCTCATGGATTTCTTGAACAAATATACAGATAACGTTTCAGATATAAGGGTCGTGGAAGATGGGAACATAATCACTGCCAGAGGTGTTACTGCAGCAATTGACTTAGGATTATACTTATGCGAAAAAATAGCTGGCATTGAAGTAAGGAAAAAGATACAGAAACAAATGGACTATCTGGCATACAATGGTCATATGGAGTAGAAGTAATATCCAGATATGAGGGGAAGGGAATGAAAGCTGAAAGTGCTAATATCCAAGATTACATTAAAAGAACCAAAGTTATAGACTACGATAATGAGCTGATCATCTACAAATGTCGTGAGTTAGAGAATGGCGTAACAGATGAGATCCATCTGATTAAAAAAGTATATGAATTTGCCCGGGATGAAATATCCCATTCAGGCGATATTGATGCACATGAAGTAACATGCAAGTCATCAGAAGTTTTGAGATCTGGGCATGGGATATGTTGTGCCAAATCCCACCTGCTTGCAGCTATGCTGAGATACTTTTCAATACCAACTGGTTTTTGCTATCAGAAACTTCGTTCAGATAATGATCCTGGCAAAAAAGTATTACATGGTCTTAATGCGGTATATCTTAGAGACTTTGATAAATGGATTAGACTGGACGCCAGGGGAAATAAGGAAGGAGTAGATGCTCAGTTTAGTTTGTATGAAGAAAAAATTGCCTGGCCAATAAATGAAAAGCTTGGTGAAGAAGACCATGAAATGATATTCGTAGAACCAAACAGTACTGTGATTGAAGTTATGACAAGAAGTAAAGATCGGAATGAGTTGTGGGCTGATTGGGAACTTGGTCTAAAAGAGTTGTTTCATGCTTAGCATTTGGTACTTAACAGAGGTAAATTGAATAATACTTCTCTCAGGGATTTTCATGGAAATCGAACAATTAACACCATCCACTGTTCCAGTAAAACAAGTGACGGATCTCTGGAAAGAAAATGAGGTTCTCATTTCCATTATCGATTTGAATGAGTATCCATCTCCTTGTGCAGACTACCTCAATGAAATAGAAAAGGCACATCTTGATACGCTGAAAACAGAGTATTTCAAAAAAAGGTATATTGTATCACGAATGGTTCTTAAATCTCTCTCTGGTATCCTTAAGGAAAAACCATGGTCTTGTATTTCCACTATTAAGGACGAATGTGGAAGGGTTCATGTATGCGATTATAATGACCTGCATGTCTGTATCGCATACAGTGAAAATATTATTGTTCTTGCAATATCCAAAATAGATCTTGGTATCGACATAGAGGTTATAAGGTCAAGGTCGGTTACAAGCATCTCAAAATCAATTAATAGATCACTGCCAGACGGCACTTCCTCTAAAGATGGATCTGATTTTCTTATCATGTGGACTTTGAAAGAAGCATACTGCAAACTCTCAAATAGAACCATGTTTTCTAATTTAAGCAGAAAATTGGATTTGTCAGATGTTTATCATTTAAGTTATATCATAGACAATAAATACCTGCTTGCAATCGTTACGAAATCTCGTTCACCTAAAGTAAGCATAGCTCATCTTCAAAAAATTGATGATTTTATTTGGCAATGAAACAACTTGGTTTTTTCAATGTAAATTGTAACCCACGTCGGGGCTAGAATGTAGTCTTACCTGGGGTAAAATACGACTATCTATATGCTATCGGGCCTTAAATGAAATGCACATCTAATTTTTTTCAGTCAAATAAGATTAAATATGCAGGTAATAGGATGACGAAGATCGATCTTAAGAAGGAAATGAAGCAACTTTATGCCCCGTCTGCAAAAGAAACATCTCTAGTGGAAGTGCCTCCAATGTCCTATCTGATGATAGATGGAGTGGGTGACCCGAACACCTCACAGGAATATATGGACTCAATTGAGGCACTGTATGCTGTATCCTATACCCTGAAATTTATGGCTAAGAAAAGCGATAACCCTACAGATTATGTAGTTATGCCCCTTGAAGGTTTATGGTGGGCAGATGACATGGAAGAGTTCAGTGTTGAAAACAAGAATACATGGAAATGGACATCGATGATCATGCAACCTTCATTTGTTACTGAAGCAATGGTAAGCCAGGCGCTTGAGCAGGTTGAAAAGAAGAAAGGGCTTACCGGTCTTTCCAGAATTCGTTTTGAAAAATATGATGAAGGATTATCAGCGCAGATCACGCATATCGGACCCTATGCTGCAGAAACTCCTACGATCAGCAAGTTGCACAAGTTCATTGAGGACAATGGCTATTCTCTCAAAGGCAAGCACCATGAGATATATTTGAGCGATCCCAGGAAATCTGCTCCTGAAAAACTTAAGACCATTATCCGTCAGCCCATAAAGTGAAAAAGTCATAATTGACTTTTCTTTGTTTTTATATCTCCAATCTCAGGTTTAATCATCCTGTCAACCACAAATATTCTAAACCATCCTGTCATATAAAATCCTGAATGATAGACGACGTCATCAGAGTATTTAAACAACTGGATAACAAGGACATACGCATCCTTACGGGCATAGAGATCGGAATGAAAGATTATGAATGGGTGCCTGTTGAGAATGTCATGAAATTTACCCGCATGACATACGATCATTTGTCCTTTCGGCTCAAAAAGCTTGGCAAACTGAAAATGTTTGCCTTCACAACAGTTCCTTATGAAGGGTATCAGATATATTTTGAAGGATATGATGCTCTTGCCTTGCACACATTTGTGCAGAGAAAGACTATCAGTGCCATTGGCAACGAGATCGGTGTCGGTAAGGAATCAGTGGTGTTGGAAGCTATGAAAGAACCTGAACTGGGTATTGGAGATCCCGAAGGTGTGGTTATCAAGTTCCACCGGGAAGGTCGTACCAGTTTCACACAGGTCAAACGTAATCGCAGTCATATCGGTGACCGCGAGCACATGTCTTGGATATATGCAGCCCGCCTTGCAGCAAAACGAGAAGCTGATGTTATAAACAAGCTTTATCCTGACGTATCTGTTCCCAAGCTTATTGACCACAATCGGCATGCTCTTGTTATGGAGATCGCCAGAGGCTCTTTATTGTACAAGACAAAGCTCGAAGATCCCCAGTGGTTCTTTGATGAGATCCTCAGGCAATTGAAACTGGCTTATGCAAAAGGTATCATACACGCTGATATGAGCGAGTATAACACTTTCGTTCACGAGGAAGGTGTGCAGATCATCGACTGGCCACAGTATGTCGAGCTTTCACATCCGCATGCAGATGAATTGCTTGAGCGGGATATTTCTAATATTCTTTCCTTTTTCAAGCGCAAGTATGAGCTAGATGCCGAACTTGAATCATCAATAGCGTATGTTAAGGGGCAGTGAACACAAATATATTCCAGCAATCGAATAACTATCTAATGTATGCATAATGGCATCATTTACGGGATTGATATTGCAAAGGGATCCTCAAGGGCACAACTGATCCCAAAGTATGCCGTGTCCATCCTTAAGGACGGCCAGGTGCATCGCCACAGTATGGTCAGTCGGAACCGTATCCTTAAGATGGTACATGATGACAGTCCGGACTATATTGCAGTAGATAATATCTTTGAGCTTGCTTCGGATAAGGATGATCTCATCCGTTTCCTGGATAAACTGCCGGAATCCACCAAGCTTATTCAGGTAACAGGCGGTTTGCACCAGCAACCTCTCCTTAAGCTTGCACAGGAACATGGCATTTCCATGAACCAGTTCAATCCGGGAGATGAAGCCGAAGCATGTGCCCGGCTTGCAGCTATGAGTGTTGGGTGTGAAGTCTCCCTGTTTGAAGATGTTACCAGGATCAAGGTCAGCAGGGCCAGGTCATTGGGCAGAGGGGGTTGGAGCCAGAACAGGTATAGGCGTAAGGTGCATGGTGCTGTTAAGGAGAAAAGCCGTCTGATAGAGCAGATCCTGCGCAAGTTCTCAAAAGAAACAGGTGTTACCTTTACAGCCAAGTCCATAGAAGGTTTTGGTGGCTATGTGCGCACTGATTTTATAGTTAATGCTAGCCGTGAGAAGATACCTGTGCATCCTTCCGTTAATGCAGATGTGCAGGTAAGCATCCGTAGTGTTGAAAGAGATAAGATCAAGTATATTCCTCTCGCCCCTTCTAAACGTAAATACACTATTGTTGGTATTGATCCAGGCACCACCGTGGGAATAGCTATTCTTTCCCTGAATGGTGAACTTCTCTTTTCCAATAGTTTCAGGGGTATGTCTCACGATCAAGTCGTCAAGCTGATATCAGATCATGGAAAACCTGCTATTGTTGCAACAGATGTCTATCCTACACCTGCGGCTGTGGAAAAGATACGCCGCAGCTTCAAGGCAGTACTTGGCAGTCCAGGTACAGAACTGCGTGCTGAGGAAAAGATAGCAATGGCAAGACCTTTCGGTTATTCCAACGATCACGAAAGAGATTCACTAGCTGCTGCCATTAATACCTATCGTAATTACAAGAATATTTTTAGCAGAGTGGAGAAAAAGGCTCCTCGGTTTGCAGACCTTGATTTGGTAAAGTATCATGTCATAAACGGTGATTCCATTGAAGAAGCCATAGAAAAGGTAACTGCTGTGCCTGTTCCCACCAGGCATGAAACAGCATCTGCATCAGGAGAAAGCATCGATGCAGATGAGCAGACAAAAAAACTTCAGGAGCTTGTAAGGCAGAAAAATGGCAAGATCCATGAGTTAAAGGAATATGTGCAGGAACTGAAAGAATCAAATTCAGAAAAGGATCAACTTTTAGCGGTGATGGAAGGTCGTATAAGCAAGCTGAAAAAAGCCGAATCTCTGGAGCTTCGTAAACAAAAAGAGATACATATACGTGATACGGAGATCTCAAGGCTCAAAACGGAGCTTAAAAAGTCTCAACAAGCCCTTCAAGACTCACGCCAGCACATCAAGAAACTGAAACAGATACGTAAGAAAGAGATCAAAGGCGAGGGCTTACCTGTAAAAGTAGTGACTGCTTTTACAAAAGAGGCTATCCAGCAGACAATGGATATGTATGGTATTAAAAAAGGCGATGTGCTCTTGCTTGAAGATTCCAGCGGAGGTGCTGCAGGCACAGCAGCCATACTGGTGGAGACTGGTATAAGAGCTGTGATCATAAAAGATGATATTTCACATGCAGCTAATGAAGCGTTTTTCCAGGGCAATGTGCCGGTGCTTAAAAACGTAGTAGTTCAAAGATTTGATGATTTTGCTACTGTAGAACCCAAAGTTCTGGAACAGGCATTGTCCGCATGGGAAGAAGATGCAAAGAAAAAGAGAAGGGATCAGGAACATCAACATTTGGCTTCCCTGCTTGATGAATATCGTAGTGAAAGGCGGCGTGGACTTGCCTGAAACTTAAGGCCACTTCCGATCAAAGAAAATGTTCTTACCTGTAATGCTTAAAGGAATTGCCAGAGCGATGTCGGCTTTTATCATCTCTGCTTTAATAGCTGCTGTACCTGCACTGTAAAATATTCTGTTGTCGATACACAGGTCTTTGGCCTTGGCTGCAGCACATCCTAATGCAATCCCCAAGTCTATGTATTTGATACTGCACTGTGGGCCCTTGAAATCTGTCTTTACCTTTTGTGCTTCCAGCATCTCGTCACATTTTTTATATCCGCATGCACCACAATTAAGTCCTACAGCGCCTGCATTGCGCAGACCTATGAGCACCACAGCGTCAGAATCTCTTATATTTCTTGCATCTCTTTTAAAGAATGCAAAAAAATCTCCTCTTTCATCAGCCATACCTTCCATGAATCTGGCAAGGGTTTCCTGCTCATCACGTTCAAGGATACCGGTTACAAGGTCATCCTTACCTTTGCCTTTTGGTGCTGTGCGTGCTGCCACAAGTATTTCTCTGGCAAGTGCATTGATACATTCAAGTTCAGGATTCTCTATCATAGCTTCAAGTATGTAGGAATCTATTTTAAGTATTGCGAAACTAAAATTTAAAGTAATATTTTATACCCTAGTCCATAATCTTAGGTCATTCAAATGGTTGAGGCTCAATGCAAAGATCTGCTCTGATATTAGCTGGTGGTAAGGGAACAAGGCTTGGAGAAAGGGAAAAAGCTTTGCTGACCTGCGATGGTAGAACCTTGCTGGATAAAACTATAGAAGTCCTCAATTCGGTAGTGGATGAGGTGATCGTTTCGGTAAGGGACCACAGGCAACAGGAAGCCTTCTCTAAATATGTACGGGATGTACGATTATTGTGTGATGTGCATCAAGGGAAAGGTCCTCTTGGTGGGATGCTGGAAGGTATGCGGGAAGCATCCGGTGAATATGTATTTGTTGTGGCTTGTGATATGCCTTTTATAAGATATGATGTCATAGATTTTCTGTTTAATGAAGCTGTAGGCCATGATGCTGCCATCCCTATGTGGAATAATGGAAGAAAAGAGCCATTACATTCTGTTTATAATAGAGAGCGATTTGTGCCTGCCATCGAGAAGTCTATACAGCAGGATGACTATCGTGTGATGGCGGCTGTATCACAATTGCATGATATAAGGTTCATAACTATGGACAGGATTCAGTTTATTGATGAGGAACTCGTATCCTTTTCCAACATCAATACGGCTGCAGATCTGGAACAGATAATTCAAAGAGGAGCTAATGATTATGGATAAATGTATGGTTATAGGTAAGGCTATTGAACGGATAGCAAATGATTATGATCTTACTATAGACACTGTTAAGAAAGCCATTGATAAATCCAGATTTCCTCTTGATTTTGATCTTATGGTCGAAGAGGGTAGTTTCTGCTTTAGGGGGCCAGATGAAGAATCGAAGGCTGATAACGCTTCTATTTGCATGGCTTCCAAAATACTTGCTAATAAAGGAGTTCAAGAGCATATTCTGCCTATAATATGCAAGCGCATCGAGGCATGGGATCATGAGAATATTGAAGACCTGTTGGATATGATAAGGAAAATTATCAGTATAATGGAACTAAATCCTGACGATCACACTCTAATTGAAACCTGTGTCCTTGACATCAATAATTTGCCTTCGGAAGTTATTCCAAAGGACATGATTCCTCATTATCGGATCTGGGCAATGGACAAGAAAGGTATGTGTCTTGTAGGTGATGACGCAAATAAAGTGGTCCATATTGATAATATACCCAGAAAAAAGTAAAAAGAGATTTTTAAGGATTATTTTTTATATTGGCTCATTATGCCCTTTTTCGCATCTAAGTAGCATTTTTCCACGATCTCTGTAGTCCCTGGGATGGACATAATCTCCAGTCCGAACATTTCAGCAAGATGATTTATATTTTGCTCAAAAACGGGATCATATCGTGTACTCCGTTCTATTTTCACAATCCGGCTTATATGATGTCTTTTAAATGAGTCACATATTGTTTTCAGATCAGTCTGTTTATCACCGGGCGCATCAACGTCTTTCCAGTTGGATGCCCACATAGGAGTAAAAAATAAACTGCCCTTTCCTCTGCATGCCTCGAAAGCTTCTTCATATTTTCTGTTGCCCCCCAAAGCTATACTTATGCAGTCATCCACTCTGTTATCTTCACAATCTCTTAGCAGATATATAGGGCATCTGATATCTGAAAGGTCATTCTCTATATTTTGGAAGGAGTTCCCGCATAGGCCGTAGAACAAGAGAATACCATCTGAATAAACAGACATCTGTTCTATTGCTGTATACACCCCTTTTCGCAACAATTTAAGATCTCTGTGTAATCCAAGTTCAAGGATGTGCACTACTACGATAAAGTCACCATCTGAAGTTTTCTTTCGAAATAATCGTCTAAAAATGTTACTT
>MVQW01000186.1 GCA_002067265.1 Methanomethylovorans sp. PtaU1.Bin073
AATTGACCAATTGCCTTTAAATAGAAAGCAACTTGCACATGATGTGCAAATATTAATATGACAATAAGACAGATTAGCAACCTATTCTTGAGGTGAGTTTTTTGATAGATATGAATGATCCTGTTATCCGAGGATACCTAATTCGGCTCGTGGGCGAAGAAGGACTGATGATGATCGAAAAAATGCCCGAAGGTGAAGTCACTGATGAGCAAATAGCCCAGGCCACAGGCATACTTCTCAATATAGTAAGGAGAACCCTATTCATATTGAATGAAAACAAGCTTGCTATTTGCAGAAGGGAAAGAGACGCCAGTAGTGGGTGGCTTACATATCTCTGGACTCTTGATATGTCGGATATTGAGAAGCAGCTTGTCAAAGAGAAAAAAAGGCTCGTGAAGAACCTGAAAGTGCGTAAGGAATTCGAAGAATCCAATGTGTTTTATGTGTGTCCGGAAGGCTGCGTAAGAATGGACTTTAAACAGGCTTCAGAATGCATGTTCATGTGCCCGGATTGTGGCGAAGATATGATACACCAAGATAATGCACCTTTTATGCAGATGATACAGGAAAGAATCAAAAACCTGGAAAGCAGATGATATGATCTCACCGGACAGAGCACTGCAAATCCTCAGAGATGAAGGCTGCTCTGAGAAGGTAATCGTGCATTGTAGAGCTGTTTCTGAATATGCTTCAGAAATCGCTGAAAAACTGGCAGCGTCTGGAAAAACAGTGGATATAGAACTGGTAATAATAGGCGGCTTGCTTCATGATCTTGGAAGGTCCAGAAGCCACGATATAGATCATGCTGTGATAGGTGCCGATATAGCTATGCAATTAGATCTTGACCCATTGATAGTCAATATAATAAAAAAGCATATAGGTGCGGGTATTACCAGAGAGGAAGCAAAAGAACTTGGTCTGCCAGATGATGATTACATGCCATCAACCCTCGAAGAGAAGATCGTGGCACATGCCGATAACTTCATTTCAGGCAATGAAAAGATAAGCATGGTGCAGCTGAGGCAAAAGATGAAGCAGAAGCATTTTAGTGATGAAAGTACAGCACGTATCATCTTGCTGGCAGAAGAAATAGGCGTATATTGAAATTACATTGCCTGCTGAACTTTTTTGCTGACCTGATGCTGCATCCATGGAAAGGCTTATATATAATCTAACTAATCAATACTGTGTCTGGGTTACAGATATTATCCTTTTGTCAAAATTTTCTCATTTTGCGACGATGAGGTATACTGATGGTCGATGATAAATATTTAAAAGGTACAACTACTGTAGGCATAGTTTGTGATAAAGGCGTGGTACTTGCTACGGAAAGGCGTGCAACTATGGGAAATTTCATAGCTAGCAAGACAGCCAAAAAAATTTATCAGATAGATGATCTTGTAGGCATGACCACTGCAGGATCCGTAGGAGATGCTCAACAGATAGTGCGCATAATGAGTGTTGAGTCTCATCTTTATAAAATGAGGCGTAAAGAGCCTATGACTATTAAAGGTATTACTACGCTTCTGTCAAACATCTTAAGCGGGCAACGCTACTATCCCCTTATGGTCCAGCTGCTTGTAGGCGGTGTGGATAAGAATGGCCCCTCCATATTTTCTCTTGATGCTCTTGGAGGTACAATCGAAGAGACAAAAGCTGTAGCGACTGGATCTGGTTCACCAATGGCTTATGGAGTATTAGAGGATCGGTTCATGGATGGGATGTCCATTGAGGAAGGAGTAGAGCTGGCAATACGCGCGTTACATAATGCAATGAAGCGTGATTCAGCATCAGGTAATGGAATTGATGTTGTAGTAATAACTGCCGACAAATTTAATCGATTGGAAGAAGAGGAAGTTCAACAGTACAGGGATAAATTAAATTGAGATTGTTCTGAAATTCTGTTGACTTTGTGTTGATATCTGTTCTATCTTGCATAGATCAAAATTTTATATTTTTTTATTTTTCTCAAAGGAAGGCTTTTAATGGCAATAGATGAAGTATTAGCTGATCTAAAACAAAAAATAGACGAAAAATTGCCGAAGGGCACTACTATTTCTAGTGTAGAGTTCGAAGGTCCGCAACTCGTGATGTATACTGAAAACCCATGGAGTTTTGCTGACAATGGGAACATAGTACGAAACCTTGCAAAGACTCTAAGGACACGTATAGTCGTACGTCCAGACCCAAAGGTTTTGCTGCCACCTGAAGAATCTGTCAAAAAAATAGTTGAAACTGTACCTGAAGACTCAGCTATAGCCAATTATCACTTTGATCCGGATGTCGGAGAAGTCATAATTGAAGCCGAAAAACCTGGCCTTGTAATTGGGAAACACGGGGAGACTTTAAGAGAGATCACAAAAAAGATAGGATGGACACCAAAAGTTGTGCGTGCTCCGCCCATATCATCAAGGACAGTAAAGAATATCCGCGAATTCATGAAAACGAACCACAAAGAAAGGAAAGAAATTCTCAAAACCGTGGGTCGTAAAATACACAGAGAATGTACTTCTAAAGATCAATGGGTTAGAGTCACAGCACTGGGGGGATGTAAAGAGGTTGGAAGAAGTTGTTTCCTGCTTTCTACTCCTGAATCCTGCGTAATGATAGATTGTGGTGTTAATGTTGGTTCTGAAGAAAACATGACTCCTTACCTATACGTTCCAGAAGTTTCACCTTTGAGTAAACTCGATGCAGTAGTTATTACACATGCTCACCTGGATCATCAGGGTCTTTTGCCACTATTATATAGATATGGATTTGAGGGACCTGTGTATTGCACACCCCCTACAAGGGATCTGACAGCATTGTTAGAGCTTGATTTTATAGATGTAGCCTCCAAGGAAGGTAAAAGGCCTCCATATTCTTCAGCAGATGTGCGTGAAGTTCTTAAACA
>MVQW01000187.1 GCA_002067265.1 Methanomethylovorans sp. PtaU1.Bin073
CTCTCGTTCTAGAAATATCAAATGATGACCTTAGCTTTCTTTACAATGGGCAATGTCTGTTAAAATTGAATATTAAGAGTATCCTATAGATAGTAGATGATCCAATGGAAGCAACTGCAGAATCAGTCTTTGAAACGGATAAAGCGCCTCTCATATACAGAGCCTTGCTGCCTGAGATAGAAACTACGGTCACTGAAAGATCAGAGATATGCTTACAAGCATTTAAATACAGGCTTATTTTGAAAGTGATTGCAACAGATCTTGTGTCCTTGCGTTCTACAATGAACACTTGGTTACGCCTGATACAAGTGGCTTACGAAGTGCTGGAACAAACTAGCACATAATTGCACCCCAACAGAGAAACATTAAAATCACTTAAGGTTAATTCAGATTCAGGTGAAACCACATGAGTACACAAATACCCCCTCAAGTACAGAACCAGATTGCTCAACTGCAACAGGTTCAACAGCAAGCGCAATCACTTGCTATCCAGAAGTCACAGATGGAAACATTGCAGAAAGAGTCTGAACTTGCTCTTGAAGAAGTGGAAAAACTCTCGGAAGATGCTGTTATATATAGAACAGTAGGCGATCTGCAGATAAAGTCAGATAAACAGGAGACTGTTTCCAAACTTAAAGAGAAAATAGAAACGTTATCCTTAAGGCTTCAGTCAATCTCAAGACAGGAAGAACGTATTTCAAAACGTTTTACTCAACTGCAGGAACAACTACAGCAGTCAATGGGTCAGCAGGCACAGTAAGTGCCCACCTTTCTGCTTTAATGCTCATGCTACTTTAAGTGATGAGTAGAGGTCTTCATGCAGGTTGATGAAGTCGAATTCTATAACCGCCTTCTGGACTTCAATAAAATTTTATATTTATGTCACCGGAACGCTGATCCAGATGCAGTTAGCAGTGCTTTTGCGCTTGCTGAGGCTCTTGGTGGGACAGTCGGACTTGTAGACGGCTGTAACAAAATGGCAAGTTTACTTATAGACAAACTTCAGATAGATGTAATAGACAAGCCGGATCCTTCCGAATATGATATTACTCTGGTGGTTGATACATCCACAAGTTCCCAGCTTAATGATATTAAACTTGGGAAGTACTGTGTGATAGACCACCATTCTACCACTGCCTTAACAGAGAATGCTGAATTCTATCTGCATCGTAATGCAACATCCACAGCTGAAATCGTATTTGATATCCTTAAATGTATGGATGCTCCGATCATGAGGCGTACAGCGCTGGGACTGCTTACAGGAATAGTAACAGATACCGGTCATTTTAAGCATGCTACAACTGAGACATTCCGCAATGTTGCAGAAATAGTTTCAATCAGCGGCGTAGAATACGCAGATGTGCTGGAAATGATGGCTGCAACCCCTCAAGATATATCCATGAGAATAGCAATGCTGAAATGTGCAACCAGAGCAACTATTGAGAGGATAGAGGATTGGCTGGTGGTATGCTCTCATGTTAATTCCTTTGGTGGTGCAGCATCCTCTATGTTCCTTAATATTGGTGCAGATGTTGCTTTCATTGGCACTGAAAGAGACGACACCATCCGCGTAAGCGGGCGTGCCAAAAGGGAAGCCGTCAATGCAGGCGTAAATCTGGGAAAGATCATGGAAGAGATCAGTTCCAGATATGAAGGCACAGGAGGAGGGCATGCAGGAGCTGCCGGCATAGATGTAGTGGCAGACATGAACGAAGTCCTGAACGAATGTAAGGAGCGCGTCCGGATGATATTGGAAAATAAACCCAATCCATCCATTTGCGAATCCTTCTGATATTTACATTTCATAAACAGAGGCGAAGATATGATCGAATACTGGAATCCTCTTATTGAAAGAATGCCCATTGAGGAACTAAACAAATTACAGGAAGATAAACTGAGAAATATAGTCAGATATGTCTATCAGCATTCTGAATTTTACAGGAAGAGGTTTGATGAAGCAGGAATAAGACCTGAAGATATCAAAACTCTTGCAGATGTCACAAAAATGCCCTTTACATATAAAAAAGATCTTCGTGACACATATCCAACCGGGATGTTCTGCGTACCTAACGAGCAACTTGTACGCTTCCACGTATCTTCAGGAACAACAGGAAAACCTACAGTAGTGGGTTATACAAAAAATGACATTAATGAATGGGCAATATCACTTGCTAGAGCCATGACGTCTATAGGAGTCGGGCGGGGAGATATAATTCAGATAAGCTATGGCTATGGCCTGTTCACCGGAGGTCTCGGCCTGCACTATGGTGCTGAAGAAGTGGGATGTACAGTGCTGCCCACAAGTTCCGGTAACACGGAAAAACAGATAGATCTAATGCAAGACCTGGGCACCACCACAATAGCATGCACACCATCATATTTCCTCTTCATGACAGAAGTGGCAAGAAGCATGGGGATTAGTATAAAAGATAATACGAAACTCAAAATAGGCATATTTGGAGCTGAACCATGGTCACAACAGATGCGTGCAAGGATTGAAGAGATCACAGGCATAAAAGCATACGATGTATTTGGGACCTCAGAACTAAGTGGACCTCTTTTCACAGAATGTACATATCAAGATGGTATCCATATCTGGGCAGACCAGTTTTTAATAGAGGTAGTTGACCCGAATACCGGGGAATCTTTACCTGATGGAGAGAGAGGAGAACTGGTTATAACAACTCTTGCCAAAGAAGCATTACCACTTATAAGATATCGTGTGGGCGACAACACAGTGATTAACAGAGAGCCCTGCAAATGTGGCAGAACACATCCACGCATCATGCGCATACTTGGTCGTGTGGATGACATGTTGATCATAAGAGGTATCAACGTTTTCCCAGGTCAGATAGAAGCCGTGCTAATGAACATTCCTGAAGTAGGAGAACACTTCCAGATCATAGTGGACAGAGTCAATGAACTTGATGTTATGGCCGTGCAGATCGAAATGACAGATGCCGCCTTTAGTGACAAGGTAAATGATATTATTAAGCTTGAAGAGAAAGTGGCTTCAGCTTTGCATAAAGTATTGAACCTTGCCGTTAAGGTAGAGCTTGTGGAACATGGAAGTCTTCCAAGGTCCATGGGAAAATCCAAGAAGGTCATAGACAACAGGAAATTATAACAACTGATACTGCATAACATAATTGAGAAAAGACGGTGGTCCTATGGAAAATAAGATAATAAAACAGATCTCATTGTTTTCAGAGAACAAGCCAGGGAAGCTTGCAAACATCGCTGATAAGTTTAGGGATGCAGGAGTGAACATTCGGGCTTTCACCATAGCTGAAGCAGGCGACTTCGGGATCATAAGAATGGTCGTGGACAAGCCTGATCTGGCTCATGAAGTATTACATGAGGCAGGTTTTACAGTCTCAGAGACAAATGTACTTGGCGTACAGATGGAAGATGTGCCCGGAGGGCTGGCTAAGATAGCTGACTTGTTGGGAAAGGAAAATATCAATATTGATTATGCCTATGCTTTTGTCACAAAGACGGAAAAAGCTCTTCTTATCCTGAGGGTCAACGATATAAAGGGTGCTATTATTATTCTGGAAAAAAATGGCATCACACTGATAGATATGAAAGACATACAGGATATTTGAATATATCCTAATCTTTTTTAATGTTGCTTCTTTTGTCGTTTTAACTGAAACCACTATGGTTTTATAGGACCTATTCGAATCTCCATGAGATGAAAGAGGACATCAGACAGTGTTCTACGGTTGCACAGCCCCGTAATAAGATTGGGGGCTCCCATACAACAATAATTGGCGGCAGGCACGGTAAAAAACTTGTGCAGCTTATAAGCCAGCACAAAGAAGTGAAAAAAATAGTGCCTTCTGTAATTACTGTAAGAGGTAAAAGCAACCCTGGTGGCCTCATAATCGGCAAAGTATTGCGTCCGGATGATAGGGGTAATCTAAGATTGCTGTTATCCCATGGTACATCTTCCCAGGAATTGAGGATCGTCACGACTGTGGGAGATGTGCAAAACGGAGAGCGCATAATGAATGAGTTGAACCAGATTATAACGGAACACACTAATTAACGGAGTCCGGGTAAAAATGATCTATGTAGGAGTGGACCATGGCACGACTGCAATGCGATTTGCAGCATTATTCGAAGGAACAAATGAACCTGCAAAATTGGAAATACTACGTACTGATGCAGCGGCCATGTCCGGCGAACAGATCATAAGTGCTCTTGAAAATGAATTAGGAGTCAGCAGAAAGGATATCGTCCTCATTGCAGTTACCTACTCTATGGGTGATGGGATCACTGCCATTGAGGATATACGAACCGTAAAGCACAGAGGCGTGCAAAGCATTGAGGGTGCTGGCCAAAAGACCGGAGGCGGATCAAAGGTCTTTGATGCTATACAAAACTCTGGCATATCCGCAGTAGTGATACCAGGCATTCATGAAGAAAGTGCTACAGATTCCCGGATGAATATTTTTTCTCATTCAACCAGCCCTGAAAAGATAGGTATTGCATATCATGCCTTTTGTAAAGGATTTCGGGATTTCGTGCTTTCCGACATTAGTTCAAATACAGTGACCCTGGGAGTGGCATGTGGACGGATAATCGGAGCTATAGATGCTTGCATATTTGCTCCCGGACTGCGTCATGGACCGTTGGATGTACGGTCTATTCGAGAAGTAGACCAGGGAAAGAGAAGTGCCAATGATGCATTTACAAATACGGGTGTGCTCAGAAGAGCAGGCTATGCTGACCGCTATGAATTAATTGAGGCTGCTGAAAGGAAAGAACCGCAGGCCTTACTGGCACTTGACACTCTGGCACTGTTTGCTGCCATGGAGATCGCCAGCATACAAGTTTTGTTAAAGGATTATAACGTACATGGAGACGTATTCATTGAAGGCTCAGTAGCAGAAATACCCTATGTTGTTGAAAAGATAGAACATCATCTTGGTGTAAAGAGCCATGTACTTGACAGGTGGAGTGCTGCCATTGGCTGTGCGGAAATGGCAAGGGATATTTCTAAAGGTGCAAAGGAAATACTTGGCCTTGAAGTGAAATTCAGAAAGACCACATAAATAAAGTTCAAAATAGATGGTTAATGCTGTACTAAAAGAAAAAACATATATACAGCATAATACTAGGAACAAATCCCAATACAGAGTAGAAAAAGGCGATTACAAAAATGGTAGACTCCATAGATCCATTAATCACTGAAATTTCTTTCACTTCCGATATGATTGTTGGTAGCACTG
>MVQW01000188.1 GCA_002067265.1 Methanomethylovorans sp. PtaU1.Bin073
GTCAAACTCTACAACATTGATAATCTAAGAATTATAAACGAAAGGAGTCTTGCACAGCGCAAAGAAGAAGCAAAGAGGGCAGAGAAAATAGTTGATGAGGAGCTTGACTTGCTTCTTAAACAGTACAAGCACCAGAAAGCTGACCATCTTGTTTCTGCCATTTATGCCAATGTATATAAAGTAAGGAAACAGGAAAAAGAGCGTGCGGTGACTAAGTTGTGTGCTTACCATACAATGGGTGAAATCGAGAACAAGGTATTAGATGACCTTACACATTCTATAGTCAATAAGATTTTGGCAGAACCCACAAAAGTAATACGCACTGCTGCAGAAACGAATGATGATGACTTATTGGATGTAGTTTCAAGGTTATTTAACATTGAGAAGAAACCAGAAACTAATACAGATAAATGCAAGTGACAGAAGTGATCAAATGTTCCCACAGGTTAGGATGAGAAGGCTGAGAAGCGGCAAGATAAGAGATATGGTACGTGAGACATCACTTTCAGTTGATGACCTGATCTACCCAATGTTTGTGGATGAAAATATCGATTCACCACTGGCAATGTCTTCCATGCCAGGAGTCTCCAGATTACCTGTTGATATGGCAGCAGATGACGCAAAAGAGGCTGCAGATCTGGGTATTCCCGCAGTTATACTCTTTGGGATACCTTCCACAAAAGACGAAAAGGGAAGTAGCGCATGGGGAGAGGATGATGTTGTACAGAGGGCTGTGCGCGAGATTAAGAACGAGCTTGGAAAGGACATCTACGTTATTACAGACGTGTGCCTGTGCGAATATACGAGTCATGGGCATTGTGGCGTTGTAGATATGGAAAAAGAAGAGATATTGAACGATCCCACGCTTCCATTACTTGGTAAAACAGCAGTAAGCCATGCTCTTGCCGGCGCAGATATGGTAGCTCCTTCCGGAATGATGGATGGAATGATAAGTGCCATAAGAGAGGCACTTGATGAAAATCACTGCAAGGATGTACCTATAATGTCATATGCAGCAAAGTATTCTTCCGCTTTCTACGGCCCTTTCAGAGAAGCAGCAGACTCGGGGTATTCTTTTGGTGACCGTTCCAGCTACCAGATGGACCCTGCAAATTCAGATGAGGCAATAAGAGAAGCAGAACTGGATATTTTGGAAGGGGCTGATGTTATAATGGTAAAACCTGCCCTTCCTTACCTAGATATACTCTACCGTATCAAGACAGAGTTCAAGATGCCCACTGCTGCATACAATGTCAGCGGTGAATTTGCAATGCTTAAAGCTGCTGCACGCATGGGCTGGCTGGACGAGAAAAAGGTGATGTATGAGTCCCTGCTATCCATTAAAAGAACAGGAGCAGATATGATCCTTACCTATTTTGCAAAGGACCTGGCAAGGATGTTACAGTAACTGAATGGTGATGTTTATGGATTTGGCAAAATCTGAGAAATTATATGAAAAAGCGCGAAAACTTATTCCGGGTGGCGTGAGCAGCCCCGTAAGAGCCATTAAACCCTTTCCATTTTATGCAGCATCTGCCTCGGGTTCTAAAATAACCGATGCTGATGGCAATGAGTATATTGATTTCTGCCTTGCATACGGGCCAAAACTACTGGGACATGCAAACCCAAAAATAAAACGAACTATCATTGAACAGCTGGATAAAGGCTGGTTGTATGGCACACCAACAGAGTTGGAAATAAAACTAGCAGAAAGGATCGCAGGTATTTACCCTAGTATAGATATGGTAAGGTTTGTCTCCACTGGAACTGAAGCAACCATGAGTGCCCTGCGTGTTGCGCGTGGTTTTACGGGCAGGAACAAGTTCATCAAAATAGAAGGTGGTTTCCATGGAGCACATGATTCAGTGCTTATTAAAGCCGGCTCAGGTGCCACCACTCTTGGAAAACCCGATTCCTTGGGAGTACCTGAGGACTTCACAAGAAACACATTACAGGTGCCTTTCAACGATGTAGAGGCACTTACACAGGTAATGGAAAAATATGGAAAGGATATTGCAGCATTTATTCTGGAGCCAGTAATGGGCAACGTTGGTCCTATTCTGCCAGACGAAGGTTACCTGCAGGAAGTGCGCAAGATCACAGAAGAAAACGATGTGGTACTCATATTTGATGAAGTTATCACGGGTTTCCGCATGGCTATGGGTGGAGCTCAGGAATACTACGGAGTTACACCGGATATGACCACACTCGGCAAGATCATAGGCGGTGGCATGCCCATTGGGGTATTCGGAGGAAAACGCGAGATAATGGAAATGGTAGCACCATCGGGAGGTGTATACCAGGCGGGTACTTTTAGCGGCAGTCCTACATCTGTTGCCGCCGGAATTACCGTTCTTGATATACTGGAAAAAGAAAATGTGCACAAGAAACTAAATGCTACCGGAGACAAACTGCGTGCCGGAATCACTGATATCGTTGAAGATCTCGGTCTTAACTACAATGTATGTGGTGTATCCTCTATGTTCAAGGTGTTCTTCGGAGACAAGCCCCGCAACTATCAGGAAGTCCTCAGATGTGATAAGGAAGGATACCTGAAATTCTTTTTCAGGATGCTGGAAAGTGGCATATTCCTGCCCCCTTCGCAGTTCGAGACGAATTTCCTCTGCACGGCACATTCTGAAGAAGATCTGCATAGATTGCTGGCTGCATATGAAGCGAATCTCAAATAAGGTTGCTATAACATGATAATAGGAACACGTGGCAGTGCCCTTGCTCTGGCACAGGCGGACATCGTTGCCAAAATGCTGGCAGACATGGGTGTTGAAACAAGCCGTAAGATCATAAAGACCACAGGAGATAGATTCACAGACAGACCCCTGCACGAAGTCGTAGGTGTGGGAGCCTTTGTGCGTGAACTGGACGACAAGATGGTGGAAGGATTCATCGAAATTGCAGTACATTCCATGAAAGACCTGCCAACCATGAGGCCCCCAGAGCTTACAACTTCTGCAGTACTTGAAAGAGATTCCCCCCACGATGTACTACTTACCAGGGATGGAGCAAAGCTGGATGACCTGCCAAAGGGCGCAGTGCTCGGTACTACTTCCATGCGCAGGAGAGCACAGCTTTTAAGATACAGGCCTGATCTGCACATTAAAGACCTGCGCGGTAATATCAATACACGTATGAAGAAGCTTGAAGATGGCCATTACGATGGTATTATGCTTGCAGAAGCTGGCCTGCAGCGCATGAAATGGGAACTTGATGTGGAACGTCTGGATACAGAAAGGTTCTGCCCTTCAGCTAATCAGGGAACCATAGCAATTGTGACACCTGCTGGATCCGAGGCAGAGACTGTGACTTCACAGCTTAGTCACACCCAGACACGTATCGCCACTGAGATAGAACGCATCGTGATAAAAGATGTGGAAGGCGGCTGCACAGCACCAATAGGTTCCTTTTCACAGTTCATAAACAATGATGAGGTAAGAGTACTTGCAGAAGTGCTTTCTCTGGATGGGACCCGTCAGGTCCGTGTTGATGAGGTCATCCCTCTGGAGGACTACCGTACCCATGCATCCAAACTTGGCAAGGAACTTGTAGCTAAGGGCGGCAAGGAACTCGTAAAAGAAGCCGTATCCAAACTCAGGATCAACAAATAAGGATCTAAGAGGTTTTTCCATGATCAACATCACAGGGTTACGTATGAAGAATCCGACAATACTTGCTGCAGGTATCATGGGTACTACCGGAGCAGCACTTGTCCGGATGGCTCATGAAGGTGCAGGTGCAGTAGTAACAAAGTCCATCGGACCACAACCCAAGGATGGACACAGCAATCCAAGCATGGTGAAGCTTGACCATGGATATCTGAATGCCATGGGGTTACCAAATCCTTCCTATGAAGCCTTTCTTCCAGAACTTGAAAAAGCAAAGTATAATGCCGAAGTGCCGGTGATAGCAAGTATTTTCGGTGGCAATGCGGATGAGTTCCGCAAGGTTGCAGAAGGACTTATACCGGGAAAACCGAATGCTTTCGAACTTAATGTTAGTTGCCCTCATGCTATGGGATATGGTGCATCAGTAGGCACTGACCCTGTAATTGTAAAATCTGTCACCTCAGCAGTATCTGAAATCACTGATCTGCCGGTCTGGGTTAAACTTACACCAAATGTCACGGACATTGTTACAATAGGTAAGGCAGCACAAGAAGGAGGGGCAGATGCAGTGGTGGCCATTAACACTGTACGGGGAATGGCTATCGATATCCACTCCGGATATCCGGTGTTGGGCAACCGCTTTGGCGGTCTTTCCGGAGAGACAATACGCCCTGTTGCTGTAAAATGTATTTATGACCTCTATGACAACCTGGATATACCGATAATAGGAGTTGGAGGCGTATCAACTTGGCAACATGCTGTAGAAATGATCATGGCAGGTGCCAGTGCAGTACAAATTGGCTCGGCAGTATATGAAGGAACAAATGTGTTCTCCAACATATCTGAAGGTATTAACAGGTTCCTGAAAGAATATGGTTATGCGAATATAGAAGACATCACCGGAATTGCGCATGAGAGGTTCTGATGCTCCCACTGAATGCAAATATTGTCAAAATAGTGGATGAAACACCGTCCACTCGTACATTCTTTTTCGATCATTCATTTGAAGATGCCATAATTGGCCAGTTTGTCATGGTATGGATAAGAGGAGTAGATGAGATCCCTATGACATTGTCCTACAAAAATGCCATTACAGTGCAGAAAGT
>MVQW01000189.1 GCA_002067265.1 Methanomethylovorans sp. PtaU1.Bin073
GATAAGAAATTCGTTAACCAATCAGATGCTATCAGGACAGCTATCCGTAAGATGCTGGACATGATGGATGAAATAGACAAAAGGCACGGAAGGGTTAAAGAATAAAAAATAAGTGAGATATTGTGTATTCAGAGATTCTGAATATATTCAATGCACTCCGCACCTTCTTCCAGGCTGGCCATTTCAGTTACAAGCCTGCCGTTATAGCCTTCAAGGCTTTCCATGACCTTTTTCCACTGAACAGTTCCTCTCCCCAGTGGTAGATGTTCATCTGATTTTCCATGGTTGTCATGTATATGCATGTGCAGGATCTGATCCTTACATTTTTCCAGGAACTCATCCACAACTCCCACTGTGTTCGCATGGCCTACATCCAGAGTCATGCCCACATTGTCTCTGTTCACTTCCTCAAGGGTTCTGAGCATTTCATCTGGATATTTACCAAATATTTTGGGCATTTCAGGCATATTCTCCACAGCTATGGTTATATCGTAATCTGCAGCTGTGTCACACACATTCTGGATGGACTCTATATGGGTCTGCCAGGCTTTTTCAGGCATCTGTGCACCATACGGAGATAAGTAACCGGGATGAACTACCGCCAGTTCCACGATCTCGCTTCCAAGTTCAAGGCAGCGGTGCATTTGCCTTAAAGCCTCGTTACGTATCCCATCATTAAGACCTGCAAGATTCATATCTGAAAAAGGCAAATGCATTGTGATCTTTAAATCAGTTGTATCACGGATTTCCCTTACCTTTCCAAGATTTCCGTTATGCAGTGTCTGGAAACCTTCCTGGACGATCTCCCAGCCTGTATATCCCAGGTCTTCAAGCTGGTAGACCCAGATAAACGAGTGACCTGGCTCTACTCTCGAGGAAAAACTCAGATTTCTTACTTTCATGTACTTTCCACGTCCTCCATATCCGGTTCAAAAAGTATCTTACCTTTTTCAGTAGGAGGGGCAAGCCATTCTATAAGACGGTGAAGCTCAAAAGATGAGCCTGCACTCATTGTCACATGTATCGAACCCAGTGGTTCTTCATCTGCAGGGAAATTCAGGCGGCCAACAAAAGCCACGAATTTGCTTATCCTGAAAGATGTGGACGGCTCATCTTCCCTTATACCTACCTCTAACTGAGTACGTGCAGTATCTATAATTTCCTCTTCCCGTAACAGGAGATGAAGATGACGAAGGCCTTCAAGATCAGTAGTACCTTCGACGGTTCCATGCAATCCAGTATCATCAGCTGCATTGTAAGCAGTATCCATCATAGGGAAAATGCTTTGAACCGCTGTCCTTACTTTCTCCTCAGTTTCAGTAGGGTTGACTCTGGCTGAAACTCTGACCTCTATCATACCTGACCCACCACATTAAGCACTTTTTTTCTGAATTCATCAAGTGTTCCCATATTCTCGATAACAATATCAGCAGCAGCTATTGCCTCACCCATACCCCAGCCAAGTTCACGCTCGTCCCTGACACGCAAGGCATTGATATCAGTCATATCATCACTTCTTTTTCTAGCCTGGACCCTTGCGAACCTTATCTCAAGAGGTGCATCTATTGTTACCAAAGTGAAATCAGAACCAAATGCCTGCTTGAAACAATTGATCTCTGCAAGGCTGCGCACTCCATCCACAACAAGGAATTCAGAATCTGCGGCTTGTATCTTTGGAATACACCTTTTGGCTACGATATCATTGCCCTCTTTCTTGCGCAGATCAGTGCCAACTCCACCCACATTAATGTCGGTAGGTTCAAGCCCTCTGCGTACAACTTCTTCACGGATCACATCGCCCATATTGATAACTTTGATACCTGATTCTCCCAGAATCGATGCAGCCGCTGATTTGCCTGAAGCCGGCATCCCTACAAAAGCTAAAATTTTCTTCATACGCAACCTGCTGTTGTTTATTGACCTTTATGAAATGTGAATCACAAATTCATTGATGTTATAAATACTATACATTCCAAATAAAATGTCTTTGGGAACTAACCTATATATAAGTGTAACAACACACTTTCATTGTAGGGTTTTTGGCAACTGTTTGCTAATAAGATTGCATATCAAGTTTGTGTTTTTAGACACTTTTTGAAAATGATTCAAATTGCTGACTGAAATGGGGGTATGACAATGAAGAGTACAATCATAAAGAAAGTTATGATTGCTACAGATGGTTCTGAGAACACCGAAAAGGCTGTAATAACGGCTGTTGAAATAGCCAAATCCATGGAAGCAAAACTCTACGCAGTACATGTGGTCCCTCAGATACAAGCACCTGTGGCCAAAGGAGGGGGGCTGGCCAAGGTTAGAAAGGAACATATCAAGTCAGATGGTGAAAAAGCCATCGACCACGTGGAAGAGCTTGCAAAGAAAAATGGTATTGACGTAGAGAAAAAGGTACTATCGGGCAATCCGGCAGACGAGATAATTCAATTCTCACAGAACAATGCCGTTGATCTGATAGTGATGGGTAGGTTTGGAAAGAGCGGTGTGAAGAGATTCCTGATAGGTGGCGTCTCAGATAAGGTTGTAAGGGGTTCAAATGTCGAAGTGCTGATCGCCCGTTAAGATACTATTAAGATACTATATGCATCCAATAGTTTTTATATAAATCCAATAGTTTTCTTTTTTTAAAGCATTCTTTTTTATATCATATTACAAATAGCGGGTTAAAAAACTCTTTTTTGCGAGGCAACCTGAA
>MVQW01000190.1 GCA_002067265.1 Methanomethylovorans sp. PtaU1.Bin073
CGACTGATCAATGGAGAAAAACTGAGGCTAGTACAGCCTGCAACAGGTGAGGACATTACTGAAAAGATGCAGGTATTTGTAAACGGTTTTCTTAACAACTTAGTGGCTGTCGACGGATTTATTCTCAAATCGAAATCGCCTTCATGCGGGCTTGGAACAACAAAAGTATTCGAATCTGCTGATGCAGAGGAACCTTTGCACAGACATGGTACCGGACTCTTCGCAAAAGGAATATTGGACAGGTTAGGAGACATTCCCCATATTGATGAAACATCCCTTGTTGACCCTGAGAAAAGAGATCATTTTTTTACAAGAATATTTATGCGTGCTGAACTGAGACTACACAGTAGTTCAATACAGGAACTTATAGATTTTCAAACCCGCAATAAACTGCTCCTCATGGCGTACGAACAGAGAAAACAAAAAATATTAGGAAGAATTCTGGCCAACTACAAAAGCCAACATGTTCCTGAAATATTTATAGCTTACTCGAAAATACTACATGAAATGACCTCAATAGCACCATCAAGAGGCAATATCATCAACGCATTCATGCATGCTTTTGGATATTTTTCCCACTGGCTGGAATCTGAAAAGAAGCAGTATCTGCTAGACTGCATGGAAGAATACAGAAGAGGCAGATTATCCTTGCAGGAATTAAGGAGAGCCTTCATTACCTACATATTTGAATTTAATGTCTATTACCTGGCAGATCAAACATTATTCTATCCTTACCCTGAAAAACTCAATGACCCGAATTTAATAAGATATGAATAAGGCCTAACATAGAGGAAATATAATATAGAAAATATACCCTCTATAATATGTGGGAATGATGGTTGTTAAGGAAATGACAAGGATGTGATAACATGAACGATGAGGAAATAGAAACTGAAGAGTTCATAGAAGACATACAGTCAGACGAAAAGCTAATAGAAGTATGTCCTGTCTGCGGCAGCCCTGAATTATATTTTGAGGCAGGAGGAGTGGAAGGTTTGTACCATTGTAAACGCTGTGGCTACATAGGTGCTTTTGTCATTGATGCCAACGAAGAGATGATGGAACTCATCCAAAAAGAATACAATGCTTCTGCTACGGAAGCAGAATGAAATGTTTTAAAAAAAAGGTGAAAGAAAAGTATTGGAACAGGGTCATGCGGCTGGTATGCCTTCGACCTCTGTTTTCCTGATTTCTACTCTTCTGAGTGGATAAATGTTCTTTGCGTTCCTGTAGATTGTAGCAGAGAGCTTACCCATGATGGCTTCTTCCACGAACTGCTCAAAGTTAAGCTCAGTTGCCCTGTCCTTCACAGTACTGTCCATTACCTGACGGATACCCTCAATCTGGCTGGTTCTTGCTCTCTTTACAGTAAAGCAAATTGGCTTAACTCTGACAATATAACCATCCTTGGTAGTAACCTTAAGGTTGGTATCTATTCTGGAGGTCTGCCTCTTGACAATGGAACGCAGATAATCAGTAGTTATCTCATGTCCGATGAAACGGGTTTGTGCAATGTCCCCATTGACATCGTTAATCCTGAACTTGAGTTTAGTGTTGTGCTTAGAGAAATCGTTAGTAAGGTCACCGACAGTAGCTTCCACAATACGGCCAATGAGCTGTTCCGGTTCTTCTGCCAGAGTAGTGCCGATGTTGTTCCTGCCTATGAATTCAGGTGTTTCAATGTTATACCAGGATTTTGACTTCCATTTGTCTAATTTTTTCTGTACTTTTCTTGCCAAGTAATTCCTCCGATCAATGTAAATTCTTATGATAGATGATATGAATAACGTATCTGTTCACTGTGCATTCGTTCCTGAGAACGGTAACATAGAATAGATGGCTAATTAGTGGCTCTCTATACTAGACATGTCCCTATATAAAGAAATCGGTCAGTATATTGACCGACAAGTTCGATTTACAGGAAGCGTATACCCTTTGAGATTTTCCCGGCACGCTTTGCGAATCCTTCAGGCCAGTTAGCCGGATCAAGCCCTTTCTGAGCAAAGAAAGCGGAAGACCATCTTTCCAGACCTACTCCTGAACATCCTGACCAAAGTTCCTCACCAGACTGAGATTTGACATTAAATCCAGAAGGATACTTGGTTCCATTAACGCTTACGTTCTGGAATTCCAGCCATTCTCCGTTCTCTCCCCTGTAGGGTAGAACAGCTTCATAGTCTGTAGTACCTGCCTCTGTCTGTGCAGCGACACCAGTCAGACCCTCCTGTGCCATGAACCAGGGGGTAACCCATGCTTTTCTCCATTCCAGTTCAAGGATCTCATTGAATATGTGCATATATTTCTCATGCAGTTCCTTGGCAGAGTCCAGAACCTGTTCCTTAGTTCCAAGCCATACGATCTCTATCCTGTGGAACTCGTCCACACGTTCCATGCCATGGATACCGCCACTCTCATATCTGTGAGAAGTGCCTGATCTGTCAAAGACCTTGATAGGGAACTCATCTGTGGGTATGGTCTCGCCCTGCAAGTACATCCAGAAAGGAGGGCATTGAGCATAGCACATGCCACCTATAGGTTCACCGATCTTCTCTTTAATAAGAGCCGTAGGAACCTCGTGAGTAACCTTGTAATAATCGCTGACCTCTTCCCAGTACTCAGGATCCCTGGTTTTAGGCGGGCATACATAGTATATCTCGGGATAGACACCTTTTGCATGGCCTGACTTCTGCCAGACTTCCCAAGGCACCAGTTTGGGGAAGATCATTTCCCTGTAACCCAACGGACCCAATAGTTCCTCGAGCACTATTTTCTCAAAAGTCCTGAACATCTGGGTGGACTGGGGTCCATGTATCCACTGGCCACGGCTTGCGCCTCTCTTGAGCCATCCCTCTTTTAACATTGCCTGAGTAGGATCATCAAAGAACTTATGATCTTTCTTTTCACTCTGCCAGAGCAATTGCCAGTGTTCAGCTTTACCGCCATAGGATTGCTGCTGGATCTTATCTTCCATCAAGGTCAGAATTCGATCTGGTACTTTGTTCTCTAGCTCTGACTCACCCACATCCAAAGACAGAGTTATTGCGCCATTTTCATGCTCGATAGACTTCACGTATGGAATCTTCATTTGCTTTAAGGGTTTTTCCGACGGCAGGGTAATAATAAATGACTCAACCTCAATTCCCCTAAGACCTATACGGAACTCCTTTCCTAATTTTGCTGCCAGAGGCTTGCGGATACGCAGGAGAGCATCGTGAGCACGTACATATCTCCCGGATTCTATCAGCAAATCGATCTTGTTATCACTAGTACTCCATTCTACGATCTGTGCTCCATAACCGTCAGAAGCTCCTTTAACAAGTACAGTCTTATTTGCCTCTTTTATATACTCCCCGATCATATCACGAGCAGGCGTGACATCTGAACTCGTCCGGAGAGCAACTTTCAAAGTGAAATGTAATTCCATTTATTTATTCCTCGGTAATAGTGAATGAAGAGCCGGCATAATAAGTAAGCTTTTCAGTAGGGAAAAAGGTTTAATCCTTTATTAATTTTCCATCTGGAAACACTGAATATGATTTTTCAAACACTTTTGGCTTTTATACCCAATATGTTGAGTTTTCAAAATAGAAAGCAATTAGCAATTGAGCAAAAAATTTATTTCACATATATCCTTACTGCATACCTTATTATTTCCATCTAACAGGATTATACCTTAAAGTGTGATGATATAAATGGACATATTAATATTAGGCGCAGGTGCTGTTGGCCTGTCCCTTGCAGCCCGTCTTTCCAAGGTCGCTGATGTGCATGCTGTATGCAGACAAAAACATGCTGACATTATAAAGACCAAGGGATTCAAAATGACCGGCATCTGGGGAGAAGAAACCAGTTTTTTTAGTTGTGGTGAAGACATACCAAAAGACAGGAAATTTGATTACATATTCATAAGTTCCAAGTCCACTGCCACCAGACATATTTGCGAACAGTTCGCTGATCTGATAAAGGACAGAGAAGTGATAAGCCTCCAAAATGGCATAGGAAACGAAGAAATAATCGCAGAATACACAGACCGTGTTATAGGCGGCACTATCATCACTGGTTTTGAATGGACTGGCGATGCTAGTGTTCACGTATCCGTGGAAAGTGGCCCTATGCAACTTGGCAGATTCCCTTCGGGCATGGATGACAGTATACAGAAGCTTGCAGACACACTAAAGCAAGCTGGTATTCCTGTGTCCACCACAGACAATATCAAAGGTGCACTCTGGTCAAAGGTCCTTTACAACTGTGCGTTGAACCCTCTTGGTGCTATAATGGGTGTTCCCTATGGCAAATTGGAGAATCCACATGCATGGAGCATAATCGAAGGATTGATGCACGAAGCTTTCATGATTACTGCCGCTGAAAAGATTCAATTGCCCTGGGCTAATGCCACAGAATATCTGAAGTACCTTAAAGAATACCAATTGCCAAATACAAGAGCTCATCATTCTTCTATGCTGCAAGACCTTGCAGCCCGCAAGAGAACAGAAATAGAGTTCTTGAATGGTGCAGTAGTGCAGCGTGCAAAAGCATATTCTATAGATGTGCCGTACAACACGTTCATCACTGCACAGATACACTTTATGGAAGATCTAAGAACTAACGGTAACAAAGAATGAGTACAAATTGCAATATCCCTGCTATCACTCCAGATGAACTGGTCAAACTGGGACTTAAAGGAATAACAGCAGCCATACTGGAATGTAAAAGATGCCAGTTACATGAGAATGCCACCAATAAAGTGATAATGCGAGGAGCTGAAACACCAAAAGTGCTTTTTATTGGTGAAGCACCTGGCAAGAATGAAGACGAAGCTGGCATTCCTTTCTGCGGGAGAGCAGGCAAAGTCCTGGATGAACTTATCGCATACATGGACCTTAAAGAAAATGAATATGCAATTATCAATACGGTCAAATGCAGACCGCCGAATAACAGGAAACCAACACAGAAAGAACTTAAGACATGCAGACCTTTTCTGCTTGCTCAGATAGAACTACTTGGTCCTCAGGTTATCATACTGCTGGGTAACACAGC